>JAPKZO010000005.1:184776-274148 GCA_026393755.1 Acidobacteriota bacterium | reverse complement strand
TCATCGTGACTTGGTACACACCGTCGTGGGCGTCTCCGGAAATGCGCATCCGCGAATCGAACCAGGCAAAACCGTACTGCCCTGACGAGGGGCTATAGAAGTACATGTACCCGCTCAAGACGCCGGACAGCTCATCCGTCACGCGGAGGGTGATCGCCACGTCCGCCGCGCTACCACTCACGTCAATGCTCGTCGGAGCAAAGGAAAAACTCACCAGCCCTGGCGGCGTGACGTCCTGCGCGGCTGCGCCGCCAGGGACCATCGCGAAAACGGAAACGATGAAGGCTGTTCGTGCCAGCCATAATCTCTTCATAGGGTCCTCCCGGATTCACACACCGACGGCCGCGCGCGAACGTCACGGCTGGTAAGACCGGGGGCAGATGTCGAGGGAGGCTCTCGGGATCAAGCCAGGACCAGGTAGAACCCTGGGCGGGGAGCGATTGACGGGCTGGCAGCAGCAGCAACGACGCGCCATTGCGATCTTGCCTTGACGCCGCGTGGTTGACCGGCAAAGAACGGTTTGACCATACGCCTATCCTGGACGGACGTCAAACAGGTGACTGGTGTTCACGATCGCCGGCCGCAATGAATGGTAATCGCGCCCCCCGGCCGCGGTGACTGGGGATCATGATCCCCGGCCCCAGTGACTGGGGATCACGACCTCCGGCCCGAGTGGCCGGTGGTCGCGGCCACCCTCTCCAGTGACCGGTGATCACGACTGCCGTTCCATTTGGCCTATCCCACCGGCTCCGGCGGTTCTGCCGCTCAGTGCATTTGAGGCCGCGCTCGAGTGCGCACTGGGTCTTACGTCTTTGACGTATCTACGGCCGTGACGTATACTCCCCAGTGTGCTGACGTTCATTGAGACGAAGCTGTTTACATCTCTGGTACAGCAGTATCTCTCTGACGATGAGTACTCGGCCTTGCAGCAGGCGCTCGTCACGAAGCCGGACGCCGGCGACGTGATTCGCGGCTCCGGTGGGGTCCGCAAGCTTCGTTGGGGTGTCGCAGGCCGCGGCAAGCGTGGCGGGATCCGAGTCATCTACTACCTGAGGTCGCGACAGGACGAGATCTGGATGCTCACGTTGTACGCCAAGAACGAGGAGGACAGCATCCCGGGGCATGTCCTGAAGAAGATCAAGGAGGAGATCGATGGCACTGTCTAAGCGAATCATTGGCGCCGAGATCTTGGAAGGGCTTCGTCAACTCAAACGGGGCGAGCACGGGCGCGTCACGACGGTGCCGTCGGTGTCGAGCATTCGGGAACCTGCTGGGCGTGTCGGTTCGCACGCTTCAAGAGTGGGAGCAGGGCCGCCGCGCGCCGTCAGGCGCCGCAAGGACACTCCTGCTCATCGCCATCAAGAACCCTCGCGCGCTCGCCGAGGTCGCCTGATTCGCGGCCACCGAATGGTGGCCCGCCGCCCGGGCGGGCTCCCTTGACCGCGCAAGTCTGGCGCAAACTCGAGGCCCGCGCAGCGATCGGTTATAGCCTTCTGGTCCAAGTCGGCTCAAGTTCGCAGATTCAGGCCCACATCCGCATCGCGGACGAACTGGCGCGCACGCAAAGATAACCGCTATATATAACCGATTGGGTTCGCAGAATCGGCAAATACTGGCCTGTTCTTGAGGGTCTCAGACAACGGGCCTTCTAAGCCGGGGGGCCCGCGTTCGAGTCGCGCCCTTCGACGGGCTCAGGGCGTCCCGAGCTTGCCGAGGGGCGGCGGGCGCGCCAGCCTTCGCTCGCGGTGAAGCGTGGCGAGCTATGGCTGGCTTACCCCCAGCGCGCCGAAGTTCGCGGGCGGTCATCCGAACGAAGGCGGGCGGGCGCGCCAATTTCCGCCGGTCGATTCCGGAGACATAGGTAACAGATCACTTCGACGCTGGCACGAGGCGATGCGTGCGCGTAAACAACCTTGGAGGGTCAGCAGGAAGGACACGAGGACCGGTATCATCGGCGAAGAGGGTAGCCACGGTGCGGTCGCAACATCAACCGTCGCAAACAGAACGGCATTTTCAACAGGCACAGGTATAATTACTCATGTAGGCTGAGACCAATTCAGCGCGTGAGGCCGAACATGGAATTCACTCGAATCACCGCCGATTCCCGCCAACTAGGCGGCGTTCCTTGCATTCGCCGCCTGAGGATCCCCGTGGCGACTGTCGTCGGCATGGTGGCCGAGGGAATGACCACGGCTGAGATCCTGGAGGCCTACCCGGACCTCGTCGAAGACGACGTGCGTGAGGCGCTTCGGTTTGCGGCGTCCGCCGTTCGCGAGCGCGACCTTCCCCTCGCATCCACGCTGTGAAGTTCCTCGTCGACAACGCGCTGTCGCCCCTCGTACCTCCGTTGCGCTGCAGAAGATGTTGCGATCAGCGCGTACGACCGTGAAGAATGGCGCAATTTCGATCGAGGCGCACCGATCGGTTATAGCCTTTTGGTCCAAATCGGCTCAAGTTCGCCGATTCAGGCCCACATTCGCATCGCAGACGAACTGACGCGCACGAAAATATAACCGCTATACATAACCGATCAACAGGCCTGAATCGTCGAAATACGGCCTGAATTCGCGAATCGGACAACGGGCCTTCTAAGCCGTGGGTCCAGCCTTCGCATCGCTCCGGCTTGTCACGTCTCCTCGCGATGTTACGGCTTGGCAGGCCAACAGTCCGCCGAAGCAACGGAGTTGCGAACGCGGGCGGGCGCGGTGGAAAACCCTGCGGGGTTTTCCAAGGAGCTCGAGGGCGGTGCACTGTCCGTCCTCAGCTCCGGCAGCGTCCACGCGCACGACCACGAGAACTCAGGAAGGACGCCGACGAAAGTCCACCACTTGACGGGACACTACCTCTGAGTGTTTCGCCATGCAGCCATTTCGATCGAACGCGCGATCCCGCCGAAACGGCTCCTGATCACCGGCCAAGAAACTCCACGTCCACATCCGAACGTTGCAGGCCGCCGTCCGAACCGGCAGACTCGAGGCGCACTTCTCGGTGAAGTCCGTGTTTGGTCGGCCGAGGCGATTGGCCACGCGCGCCGCCGCCGAGCAGTTCATGGCCACGCACTACCGCCGATTTGGCGGCCAGAAGGCGTGTCCGGCGCCCCTGCCGACGGTTCCGCCCGACTACGACCAGCAGCTCCGGGCCCTTCGTCGTCGGCTCCGCCTCACGCAAGACGGCCTGGCCCGACGCGTTGGCGCGGCCGGAAAGGCCGTCATCTATCAGTGGGAGTCGAGGAAGAGAACGCCGTCGCCCGTTCTCTGGCAACGCGTCCTGTTGCTGGGACGGTGCGATGCATGCTCGATCGGCATGAGCAACGCTGGACCACTTCGCCTCACGAGCACAGTCGGAGCGGGAATCCAGACCGCCGGCCCGACCCGAGGTGGTGGCGGGACCCCAGCCCAGCGGGATAGCGCCACGGCCCGGAATTGGGGAGGACCGTCTTGCGAAACGTCACGACTAAGGCCACCCGCGCCATGTCAATACGCTTGACGTAACGCATACACACGTGTCACCATGGCATGAATGATCGTCAGCTACCGAGGGAAGCGGACCAGGGACTTTGTCAGCGAGAAACGGGTCAAGGCCTACTCCGGCTTCGAACGACCGGTCGAACACAAGCTGGCGCAGCTTGATTCCGCGACCGCTCTCGCTGACCTTCGTCGGCCGGGGAACCGGCTCGAAGCGCTGAAGGGAAACCGCAAGGGCCAGTACAGCATCCGCATCAACGATCAGTGGCGCGTGTGCTTTGAATGGCCCGACGGATCCCCGGGGCCCGTGAACGTTGAGATTGTTGATTACCATTAGGGAGGTCGTGAACATGGCCCGTACCCCCATCCACCCCGGCGAAGTACTCGCGGACGACCTTGAAGCGCTCGACATGAGCGCTGCGGAACTCTCGCGCCAGTTGAAGGTGCCGACCAATCGGGTGACGGAGATTCTCAACGGGCAGCGCGCCATCACCGCCGACACGGCCCTGCGTCTCGCGCACTATTTCGGCACGAGCGCGCAGTTCTGGTTGAATCTACAGAACCTCTACGAGTTGCGAAGAGCGGAGGAGAAGGTCGGAATAGCTATCAAGAAACTGCCGACCTTAGAACGCGTGGAGCAGGCACAGGCATGAGCGGGGCGGACGCCCACGTGTGGCGGTAGCCGAAGGCGCCACCACTATGGCAAAGAAGTCCACGACAATCGCACACGAGAAGAGCAGCGGCAACGTGTTCGCCGACCTCGGCCTGCCCCATCTGGAACAGAAACTGCTCAAGGCCAGACTGACGCTGCAAATCTACCGCAACATCAAGGCGCGCCGCCTGACGCAGGCGCAGGCAGGAGAGATCCTGGGCATCAAGCAGCCGCACGTGTCGCTGCTGCTCCGCAACCGGTCCGGGAATATCCCGGTGGAACGACTTATAGATTTTCTGACAGGCGCCGCTGGAGAGCCGGATCCGCCAAAGCACTATTGCACCTGGAAGCCCGTCCATACCCGCGTACCGTCGAGCGTTGATGAGGCGATCGTCGAAGCAGTCCTGCAGTACGGCAACATCCCGACGGACTTCCCGCAACATTAGCGACGCCGACATTCGTTGCGAGTACACTTGCCCTGGAATCTGGAGCGACGAGGTGATGCACCCCCCGAACAGAATACCCGGAGCTGCGGCTGTGCTTGATCCGAACAACTCGGGGTAGGCGTCACATGCCCTTTCTGTGGGTTCTCGATCCGGTGGGCGCGTCAATGCCTGGCGGCGCGTGGCGTGTCATTACGTACTGAGGATGGCACAGCGACCCGCCGAGCGAAGAATGGGCAAAAGGACACTGTGCACAAGGTGCTCGACATCGATCTCCACGCGTTCGTTACGCCGCGCGCGAGATGCGCCGCGCAGGGCCAGCGAGCCCCCGGTCGGCCGGGTGGTGCACGACGGAAGAACGGAGCAGCGGTCCGTGTTGAAACGATTCATTCCCCTTGTGTTCATCCTGGTCGTCGCCATCCCGGCGTGGGCGGGACCGTCGTACTACACGATGTGCCCGGTTGATCCGAAGGCCGTTCACCTCGAGTCGTTCGGCGCAAAGGGCGACGGCGTCACCGACGATTCCGACGCGATCCAGAGGGCGATTGACCGGGTTCAGGAGATCGTCGGCCAGGGCGTCGTCTTCGTACCCGAGGGTCGCTACCGCATCACGAAGACCATCTACGTGTGGCCGTCAATCCGCGTGATCGGCTACGGCGCGAAGCGGCCGGTCTTCGTGCTGGCCTCCGACACGCCCGGGTACCAGGACTGGAACGCCGAACGCCAGATGCTGTTGTTTGCGGGCCAGCGGCCGGGCGCAACCGCCGCCGGCGGCGGGCCGCTTGACGCCAATCCCGGGACGTTTTACTCGGCGATGTCCAACATCGACGTCGAGATCGGCGAAGGGAATCCCGGCGCGGTCGCGATCCGCGGCACGTACGCGCAGCACTGCTTCCTCGCGCACATGGACTTCCATCTCGGCTCCGCCCTGGCCGGCGTGCACGACACCGGGAACGTGATGGAAGACGTCCGCTTTATCGGCGGGCAGTACGGCATCTGGACGCGTACCCCCTCGCCTGGCTGGCAGTTCACTGCGGTGGACGCGTACTTCGAAGGACAGAAGGTGGCGGCCATCCGTGAGACGATGGCCGGGCTCACGCTGGTCAGGCCCTCCTTCAAGAACGTGCCGACGGCCGTCTCAATCGACGCGAACGCCTGCGACGAACTGTGGATCAAGGACGGGCGGATGGAGGACATCTCAGGCCCGGCAGTCGTCATCAGTCTCGAAGACAACGCGCGAACCGAGATCAACATCGAGAACGTCGTGTGCCGCCGCGTTCCGACGTTCGCGCGATTGCGTGACAGCGGAAAGAGCT
The DNA here is from genome assembly GCA_026393755.1 of Acidobacteriota bacterium. Taxonomy (NCBI): domain Bacteria; kingdom Pseudomonadati; phylum Acidobacteriota; species Acidobacteriota bacterium. The sequence continues at coordinate 268,273 of JAPKZO010000005.1, read as the reverse complement.
TCGCCGCGCCCGGCGCGATCTACGAGACGACGGTGTTCTCCCACGGCCTGCACTACGCAGACATCGGGGCGACGCCCAGGCTCGCGGATGTGTTCGAGACCATGGTGCTGACCGCGATGCCTGAATCGGTCGCGTCCGATCTCGTCCCGCTGCCGCCCACCGAATCGTGGGTCAACATTCAATCGCTCGGCGCGAAGGGCGACGGGAGCATGGACGACACGGAGGTCTTTCGCAAGGCGATCGCCGCCCACAAGACGATCTACCTGCCGATGGGGTACTACGTGATCAGCGACACGCTGACCTTGAAACCCGACACGATGTTGATTGGCCTGCACCCCCTCGTGACTGCGTTCGTGTTGCTCGACAAGGCAGCGGGGTTTCAGGGCGTCGGTCCGCCCAGGCCGATGATCGAGACGCCGAAGGGCGGGACCAACGTGATGATCGGCGTCGGCGTCTACACGAACGGGATCAACCCGCGCGCGGTGGGCGTGAAGTGGATGGCCGGCAAGCACTCGATGATGAACGATGTTCGTCTTCTTGGTGGCCATGGCACCAACAACCTGGACGGGACGCGCGCAACTCCCTACAACAACAACCGGACAGCCGATGCGGATCCGAATCGGCGCTGGGACGGCCAGTACCCGAGCCTGTGGGTGACTGACGGGGGTGGCGGGACGTTCTTCGACGTCTGGACCCCGAGTTCCTTTGCGTCGGCGGGCCTGCTGATCTCGGATACGACGACCGAGGGCCGAATCTACCAGATGTCGAGTGAACACCACGTCCGGTACGAGATCCAGGTCCGGAATGCGGCGAACTGGAGAATCTACGCGCTCCAGACCGAGGAGGAGCGCGGCGAAGGCGGCTTGGCGCTTCCGCTTGAGATCGACAACTCCCGGAACATCACGTTCGCCAACTTGCACCTGTACAAGGTCATCAGCTCCTACCAGCCATTCCCGTGGGCGGTGAAGGTGACGGATTCGAAGAACATCGGATTCCGAAACGTCCACTCATACAGCAACAGCAAGGTGGCGTTTGACGTGTCGGTCTACGATCAGACACACAACGTCGAGGTCCGGCAGCGCGAGTTCGCGTGGCTGGACATCTCGGGTGGCCCCCCCGCCCCGAGGGTCGCGAAGAAGTCGGCGGTGCTCGATGCCGGGGCGACCGTGCGAAAACTGGCGGGTGGGTTCTTTAACATCTCGGGCGGCGCCGTCCACCCGTCCGGCAACTTCTACTTTGTTGACGCCCGCCGGCAGCGCATCTATCGGTGGTCGGAGACAAGCGGGCAACTGTCCACCGAGCGTGACGTGCCGCTCGACCCGGTCAACCTGGCGTTCGACAAGGCGGGCAACCTGATGGTGGTGTCGTACGCGGGGACCGGCACGATCTATGCGTTCAAGCCGGGAACGCCGATCGACCAGATGGAACTGCTCAAGCCGGTCGACGCCGCACCAAGGCCGGGGCTGACCGCCGTGCGCGCCGTCGGTGACTGGCGTGTCGCGACAGATCAGGCGACGGGCATGCCCCCCGCCAAGGCGTTCCATTTCCTGTCGCCGGATGGCACCACGTACATCACGGCCGGCAGTGACTTCGTGAGTGGCGCGTCCAGCTGGGGGGTCAAGGGAGCGGATCTGCTGCGCGCTTTTGGTCTGGCGTCGTGCCAGCCGGGGAAGCCGTTCTACGTGACGAGCGAGGCGGAGGTGACGACGTGGCGCGGGACGCTCGGTCCGGACGGGAACTTTACCGAGTTCAAGCCGTTCGTGCAGCAGGGTGGCGAGGGCGTGGCGGTGGATGCGTCAGGCAATGTCTACGTGGCGGCGGGTCAGATCTACGTCTACGACCCGTCGGGAATACTCGTCGAGACCATCGAAACGCCTGAGCGTCCGACCCAACTGGTGTTCGGTGGTCGAGACGGTCGGACGCTGTTTATCACCGCGCGTACGTCGCTCTACAGCGTGCGCACGCGAGTGGGCGGGCGGTAGCGACACGGTGACCGTCAGTCATATTGCCGCCGGTTGGACTCCAGCTCGCACTCAACTGGTCCGCGAGCTTCGGCGGGCAGGCCCGCGTCCGAGTCGCGGCGGGCGATTGACTTCTCGGACCTTCCGGAAGCGTCAGACGAACAACTTCGCGGGATGCGACGTGTCGGGCGGCCGCCAATCGGAACCCACGCTCGGCAGCTCATTGCGATCCGGCTGGATCCGGAGGTGTTGAAACGCTTCCGCACAGAAGCCAGGCGCAGCAACGTCGGGTACCAGACGTTGATCCACCGCGTCCTAACTGATTACGTTCGCGCGCATGTAGCCTGACGAGCGCACCCGCGGGCAGGTTCCGACACCGTACGGTTTCACCTTCTGTCCAGGACTGACATGGCCAGCAAGACCGCGACCATCGCGCATGAGAAGAGCAGCGGCAACGAAGGCGGGCGGGCGCGCCAGCCTTCGCAAGGCTCCGGCCTGATTCTCTCCTCGCCTTGCTTCGGCTTGGCAGGCCACCTGCCATCCGTCTATTCCGGAGACATAGGTAACAGATCATTCCGGCGGTGGGCGGTCTGTTCCGGGGACATAGGTAACAGATCATTCCGGCCCCCTGCGTCAGGATAGTTGTCGCTTGCCCTTGGACTCTGACCCAGCGGGGCGAGGAAGCGACAACGACGTGACCAGGCCATTCTCACTGGCGTACAAGCAGAAGATGCTCGAGAGGCTGACAGGAAAGGACGCCGTCAGCGCGCGGCTGCCATTGACGATGCCGGTAGACGACTCGGAGGTCCACAATTGAACAGCGGGCGCAGACTCTGATCATACATAGTTGAGCCATGAACTGGCTCGTATGGCTCACTCTGGCGGTCATCGTTGCTGCTGTGGCCGCTGTCACCGCGATTCAACCCAAAGGCACGCGGCCTGTCGGTCACACGAGCATGATGGGAATGGCACGGCTGGCACTTGTGGCTATCGCCATCATCCTGGCTTACGTGGCGTATCTCGCGCGCTCCAGTTGAAGGGGAAGGAGCCCTCGTGCAGACGACGAACATCATCAATCTCAGTACGGTCGACGAGGGACGAGGGGTGTCGCTGGTCTTCGTGCATGGGTTCCCTCTCAGTCGCGGCGTCTGGCAGAAGCAGATTGACGCGTTCCGGTCCTCGCACCGCGTCATCGCGCCCGATCTCCCCGGTCTTGCGGAAGATCGAGGCGCGCGGGCCGATCGATTATCGCCGCCAGCCGCCGTCATCCGCCGGGCAGCGACGCTGACGGTGAGGCGGCCAGCGCATCAGCGGTTGCCCCCTCAACTCCTGCCAAACGAACCCCACGTGCACGTGCGGACCTTGCGCGCCGCGGCGCATGACGGGCGCCTCGCCGCGATCTTCAGTCCGCGCCCCCAGGCTGTAGCCCGAACGGCCTTGCTCTACGCCACCGGAACATCCTCAAATGCGGCTATCTCCATATTGACGCTCCGACGAGCAGCCCGACTATTCCCGCCGAGAGCACGGCGCCGCCAACGACCTTCGTGCCGTAGCTGCAGCCGTTCGCCATGTGGTTCGTAGTGCGGCACTCGGGCCTGTTGGCATACACCAAAATCGCCCCGCCCGCTATCGAGGCGACCGCCCCGAGGGCTATTGCCGCGATGGCTCCGTTACGGCCCCCCTTCCTCGACCTCTGTAACCACCCCACTGGGTGAGGGAGCGGGATTCAACGCGTGCGACTTTGAGTGTGCTGCGCCAGACTTGCGCACTGGCCGGTCCGAGTGGCGCGTTCGCGGTGAGGAACTCATCGTTGAGCGTGAAGCGTGACCGTTCCACAGTTGGCCGTGGAAGCTCGGCCGCGCTGGCGGGCTGCTCGCTGGCTGAGACTACAGGCGCGGGGCTTGCTGCGTTCAGCCCCTGCGCTTCTGATGTGCCGTTGACCACCGACCGTGACGAGGGTGCGGCGATCGACGAAGGTGTTTCCTCGCTCGCGAAGAGCGTGCCGCTCACCTGAGCAGCAACCAAGCAGACAATCAGAGCACCGGTTGTCGACAAGCGATGAGTTCTGGCCATCTCGCGCTCCTTAAGCACAGGCAGGCGCTTGGAGCGATACTCCCACATCCTAATACTACTTTGTCAGAGCGCTGAAATGACTCGAAAATCCATGCGTCTCAGGTATTGTGCGCCGACGATCGTGCACGCGTCAGAACTCACGACAAGTCGCGTGAATCCTCGATGTCCACATCATGGCCCAACAAGATCAAGAACCGCACGAAACGTGTCGCCTCGGTGGTCTGCAGGCCTCCGGCCGGGATCAGTATCACGTTGTCCGGCACGCCAAGCGCCCGAACGTAGTCGCCCCACGTTGCGGCCAAATGCGGGCCGTCGGGGCCGGTCGTCGCGATCGCCACCCATTCCGAGCGGTCGATGGCATCGAGATCGATGATCAGGCGGCCCGACGTTCGGAATGATGATGCCAGCCGCCGAGGTGCGGAATCTGGATGATCGTTTCGCCGCTTGGCGGGTGGGTCACCCGCGGGACGGGTTCGTCCTTGTCCAGCGAGAGGTGCGTTCGCCACTCGTGGTAGTAGGTGGGCCTTCTGATAGGGATAGGTCGTTCAGGCAATAGGAATGTCGATCTCAGCGAAACTGCCTGGCGCCGCTGCGGCAACCGCTGCGCCAATCGTCGGCAGCCTGTTCTTGATCAGACGCCATCGACCATTGCCAAGAACGATGATGGTGAGGTGCTCCGTCAGGGCCGCGCCGACGCCCCTCGGCGTCCCGTTGTCGAAGAGAACCCGCATCAGCGTGCCGGGACCGGCGCGTCGAGGCTGCGTGCGGCAAACTCCAGCACGGCCTTGACGTGGCTGCGCGAAACCGGGAACTGCTCGATGACCTCGTCGATCGTCATGCCGTCCTCCATCCTCCAGTTTACGGGATATCGGCCGGGCCGTCACCTCTGCGTATCGGCCGCCCGGTCGATCGGTTATCAGCTTCGACTCCGATTCGCGCCGTCACCGGCAGCTTCTGGCCAAGATTCAATCCGACGCGCTCTTGATGGCTCCCGCCGCATAACCGCTATGTGATAACCGACCAGCGTGCCAGAAGTCGCGAATCCGGAGACATAGGTAACAGATCATTCCGGAGACATGGGTCACACTTTCTGGCTGAAGGGATTCTCTCTCCTTGCTCCGAAGGCGGAAACGGCGATAATCAGCCCTGTGCCTGGCGGCAGAGCCCTTCATACAGCGAGAAAGCAGGACATTATGAAGACATTCATCATTTCGGCGCTCGTCGCGGCCGCATTGGGGACGGTCGGCGTGATCGCACAGGGCGGCGGCCAGACCCCGGCTGCCAAGGGTAAGAGCACGGTGGCGGTGCCGCCAGGCGTGCCGTCGAAGGTCGACGCCCTCGTCGCCGCCATGACGCTCGAAGAGAAGATCGGCATGCTGTATGGCACCGCCGATCCGGCCGGTTACGGTCAGGCGGGGTATTTGGCCGGCGTGCCGCGCCTCAAGATCCCGCCGCTTCGACTGACTGACGGCCCGGCGGGCATTCGCACCGCGCAGCCGGCGACGGCGCTCCCGGCGCCCGTTGCAATGGCGTCGACCTTCTCGGTCGACCTGGCGAAGCAGTTCGGGACGATCCTCGGCCGGGACGCCCGCGCACGCCATCAAAACGTTGTGCTCGCACCGATGGTCAACATCGTCCGCGTGCCGCAGGCCGGCCGCAACTTCGAGACGCTCGGCGAGGATCCGTTTCTGGCGAGCCGTCTCGTGGCGGCGGAGACCAGGGGCATCCAGGGCGAGGGCGTGATCGCGACGATCAAGCACTACGCCTTCAACAACCAGGAGAACCAGCGAGGGACGGTGAGCGCCGACGTCGACGAACGGACCGGGCGCGAGATCTACCTGCCGGGATTCGAATCGTCGGTTAAGGCCGGCGCCGGTTCGGTGATGGCCTCCTACAACAAGATCAACGGCACGTACGCAGCCGAGCACCCACAGTTGCTGACGGACGTCCTTCGCAAGGACTGGGGCTTCAAGGGCTTCGTCATGTCGGACTGGGGGGCTACGCACAGCGCGGCACCCGCGCTGAAGGCCGGCATGGAAATGGAGATGCCGAACGGGCGGAACTACGGGACGCTGGCCGACGCGATGAAGAAGGGCGAACTGTCCGAGAGCGTCGTGAACGAGGCCGTAAAGCGGATCCTGTCCGCGATGGACGAGGTCGGCCTCCTCGCACCAGACACCAGGCCGGTGCCAGAAATTCAGACCACGTCGCCGGCTGCGCGCGACATCGCGATCGCGGGCGCGGTGCTGCTCAAGAATCAGGGCAACATCCTGCCGCTGTCGAAAGACGATGTGCAGTCGCTGGCCGTGATTGGCCCGACGGCGAAAGTACTGAACATCGGGGGCGGCGGCAGCTCGGCCGTCCGCCCGATGCGCCGGGATAATCCGCTCGAGGTGCTGCAGAAGATGGCTGGCGCCGGCGCGCGCATCGCGTACGCGAAGGGGTATGACCTCGATGGTGACATCGTGCCGGCGAGCGCCCTGAAGCCGGCTGTCACTCTGAACCTCGTCGGCGCGAACACGCTGCCGGCTGGCTCGACGTTCACGTGGACAGGGACGCTCACGGCGCCGAAGACAGGCGACTACATCCTGAAAGTGCAGTCGGCCGGCGGCCGCGTCAGCATGGCGCTCGGCGCGCAGGTGGCCGCGCAGCAGACTGCACAGGGAGGCCGTGGCGCGGGCCCGGGCGGTGGCGGGGCCGCGCTCCTTCAGACCGCAGACGGTTTGAGCAACTCGAGCACCGCCATTCACCTCGAGGCCGGCGTGCCGACACCGATCAGCATCACCGCGGGCGGCAGCGGACGCGGCGGCCCCGCGCCGGTGCAGATGCGCCTGGCGTGGGTCACGCCCGACATCGAACGAGCGCGGATCGAGGAGGCCGTCGCGGCAGCGAAGGCCGCCCGCGTGGCGGTGGTGTTCGTCTACGACGAGGGGACCGAGGGACGCGACCGCGCGTCGCTTGCCCTGCCCGGTATCCAGGACAAGCTGGTTGCCGCTGTCGCGGCCGCGAATCCTCGCACCGTGGTCGTCATGAACAACGGCGCGCCGGTGTTGATGCCCTGGGCCGACCAGGTCGCCGCTATCCTGCAGATGTGGTACCCGGGACAGGAAGGCGCCGAGGCGACGGCCGCGCTCCTGCTTGGCGAAGCGGCACCGGGCGGACGCCTGCCCGTGACGTTCCCGAAGCGCGCGGAGGATGCGCCGACCGCGAATCCGGAGCGGTATCCCGGCGTGAATCTGAAAGGTGCGTACTCCGAGGGCATCTTCATCGGCTACCGCTGGTACGATCAGGAGAAGATCGAGCCGTTGTTCCCGTTCGGCTTCGGCTTGTCCTATACGACGTTCGCCTACACCAACGTGGCGGTAAAGCGCGCGGACGATGGCTACGATGTGACGTTCACGGTGAAGAACACCGGGACACGCGAAGGCGTGGACGTGCCGCAGGTCTACATCGGGCCGCCGGCGAACCCGCCCGTCCCCATGGCGGTGAAGGCCCTCGTGGGTTTCGACCGCGTCATGCTCGCGCCGGGTGCGTCCAGGCCGGTCAAGGTGCACATCGACTCCCGCGCCATGTCGTACTGGTCCACGAAGGACCACGCGTGGATGGTTGCGGCCGGCAGGCGGACGATCATGGTCGGCGCCTCCTCGCGTGATATCAGGTTGAACGCGGACGTGACGGTCACGTCAAACAGGCGGGAGTTCCGATGAACTGGAGAGCTTGGATTCGGGCATTGGGCCGCACTCTCAGGAGAAACAGAATGGCACAAGGACCGGTCAGCAACGTGTCAGCTGAGGCTTCGGCCTCCGGGCAGCGGAACCACACGGCCGCACTCGTCGTGCTGACGTCACTGTTCTTCATGTGGGGGTTCCTGACCTGCCTGAACGACATCCTCATTCCCCATCTCAAGATGGTGTTTTCGCTCAACTACACGCAAGTGATGTTGATCCAGTTCACCTTCTTCGCCGCGTACTTCATCGTCTCGTTGCCGTCCGGTCTGATCGTCGAGAAGGTGGGCTACCAGCGCGGGATCGTGCTCGGTCTTCTGACGGCTGGCGTGGGGTGCGTGATGTTCTTTCCGGCGGCGGGGACCCGTTCGTACCCGCTCTTCCTGTCGGCGCTTTTCGTGCTTGCCTCCGGTATCACGCTGCTGCAGGTCGCGGCAAATCCTTACGTTGCCATTCTCGGTAAGCCGGAGACCGCGTCGAGCCGGCTGACGCTGACGCAGGCCTTCAACTCGCTCGGCACCACGGTCGCGCCTCTGTTTGGGTCGTTGCTGATTCTGTCGGTTGCCGCGAAGTCGGCCAGTGAACTCACCGCACTCAGTCCGGCCGCCCTGGCCGCCTATCAGTCGGCGGAAGCCGGATCGGTTCAGACTCCATACCTCGGGTTGGCTGCTGCGCTCTTCGCAATCGCCGTGTTCTTTGCCCTGGTGAAGCTCCCGGCCATCAACGCGTCGTCAAACGGGCGCGTGTTGGCAGGTGACGCCCGTCATGCTGACAGCGCTCCCAGCGCCTGGACGTATCGGCACCTCGTGCTCGGCGCGGTGGCCATCTTCGTGTACGTCGGCGGCGAAGTGGCCATCGGGAGCTTCCTGGTCAACTTCCTCGGACAGCCGAAGATCGCCGGTCTGATGGCTGCGGAGGCTGGCCGGTATCTGTCGTTCTACTGGGGAGGCGCGATGATCGGGCGGTTTATCGGTGCGGCGGTCATGCGTGTCGTGGCTCCAGGCCGTGTGCTGGCGTTCAACGCCGGGATGGCCGCCTTGCTGGTCATCACGGCGATGGCAACGTCAGGTCACGTCGCCATGTGGGCCATCCTCGCCGTCGGGCTCTTCAATTCGATCATGTTCCCGACGATCTTCACGCTCGCGCTGGAAGGACTCGGGAAGCACACGGGACAGGGGTCCGGCATTCTCTGCATGGCCATTGTCGGTGGTGCCATCGTGCCCGTCGTGCAGGGGGCTTTTGCGGACGCGTTCGGAATCCAGGTGGCGTTCTTCCTGCCGGTGCTCTGTTATCTCTACATCGCGTTCTACGGAATGCACGGGCATGTTCCTGCGCACCGTGCGCCGGCCGAGGTGTCACGATGGTGACTGACATTGCCGTGGGCATTGATATCGGTGGGACGAACACCGTCTTCGGGTTGGTGGACCGGACCGGCTCCTGCCTGGCTGACTCGTCGGTGCCGACGCAGTCGCACGTACCCGTGTCCGCGCTGGTTGAGCGACTGACCGGTGCGATCGCCGAGTTACAGGCCCCGCTTTCGGTCACCAGCAGCATCGTCGGGATCGGCATCGGTGCGCCCAACGCGAACTACCACCGGGGCACGATCGAGAATCCCCCGAACCTTGGCTGGAGGGGCATCACTCCGATCGTCAGTCTGTTCCGGGAGCGTTTCGCCGTCCCGGTGGCCATCACGAACGACGCCAACGCGGCCGCGCTCGGCGAGGTTCTGTTCGGAGCCGCGAAGGGCATGCGCGACGTCATCGTCATTACACTCGGCACAGGGCTGGGCAGCGGTATTGTCGCCAATGGGGACCTGGTGTACGGCGCCGATGGATTCGCCGGCGAGATTGGGCATACAACGGTCGACCCCAACGGACGCTTTTGCGGATGCGGCAGACGCGGATGCCTCGAAACCTACGCGTCCGCTCCGGGGATCTGCAGGACCGTCTTCGAATTGCTCAGCGTCAGGCGGGACGATAGCTCATTGCGGGCGATCAGCTTCAACGACATGACGGCGAAACTCGTGGCCGAGGCGGCCGGCAACGGCGACGTGATTGCGAAGATGGCCTTCGAGGAGACGGGGCGCATCCTGGGCATGAAGCTCGCCGAGAGCGTGGCCCACACGAGTCCCGAAGCCATCGTCCTGTTCGGTGGACTGGCCAACGCCGGTGACCTGTTGTTCATCCCGACCAGGGCGTCGCTCGAAGCGCACCTGTTGAATGCGTTCCAGGGAAGAGTCAAGCTGCTTCCGTCGGGCTTGCCAGAGGGCACCAGCGCGGTGCTGGGCGCGGCGGCCCTGCTCTGGAAGGAATTGGACAAGACCCCCCCTCGCGCCCTCGTTGACGTCGCGTAACACGGCGCGTAGCGAGTCGTAGCCTGACGCTTGGGCGTTGTTCCTTTGCCCCGTGAATCTCGCCAACATTCGATCGCCCCCCATCGATCGGTTATCGCCTTTGGGTCCGAACCGCCTTACAATCCGCCGATTCAGGCCCATATTCGCATCGGGCACAGAGTGGCGCGCAGCAAGATATAACCGTCTTGATATAACCGATTGGGTTCGCAGATTGCCTTTGTGGCCTCCGAGTTCGGGCCATGTTCCAACGCCATCGAGACCGGCCACCCTTTAGACAAGCGAGCAAGAAGCGACTTGACGAAACCTCCAACTGTCTATACAGTATATAAACAGTGAAGGCGGAACAATACTCCTCAGCCTTTCTGAGCACTCGCCCGAGCCGCTGCGCAGCAAGATCCTCCGCGGCGATATCGAAGATGGCGCACTGCTGCCGTCACCCCACGCCATGGCCCGCACCCATCACGTGCCTGCGCTGGCAACTGCACAGGCGATCGACGCCCTCATCGCCGGGGGATTGCTCCCTGACGGCGCCGGAGGAGGTCCGGCCGTGATTCTCACCCTCTCCGAGCTCTCGCAGGAGCCGCTCCACGCACAGATCTCTCGGCAGATCCGCACGCGGATCTTGGCACACGACCTCACCGACGATGAGCCGCTGCCGTCGATTCGCGCGCTGGCCCGCGACCAACGGGTCAGCGTCATCACGGTCCAGCGAGCGTACGAAGACCTGGAACGCGAGGGTTTGATCCGCTCTCGCCCCGGAAAGGGGTTCTTCGTCATGGCCATCCCCGAGAAGCGCAAACGCGCGGTGGCGCTCGAACGCTTCACCACCGCGATCACCCCCATCATCGAGGAAAGCCGCCGGACCGGTCTCGGCGATGAACAACTGCGGACTGTGTTCAACCGCGTCTTGCGCGGCAACGAGCACGGAGGCCAGCAATGAATACTCCCACCAACGGCAGCGCCTTCTCGATTCAGGGCCTCACAAAGCGCTACCCCGGCTTTTCGCTGGGACCGCTCGATCTGGACCTGCTGCCCGGCGTCGTGCTCGGACTGATCGGCCCCAACGGCGCCGGCAAGACGACAACGCTCCATTGCTTGATCGGCCTGCTCGTTCCGGAGGCAGGTGCAATCACCATCTTCGGCCGCCCTAACCACCCCGACGACCCGCGCTGGCGCCAGGACATCGGCGTGGTCGGCGAGGATAGCGGCTTCTTTTTGCGCTGGACGGTCGAAGAGAACCGCCGGTTGGTCGGGCGCTTCCAGCCCAACTGGTCGGACCGGCGCGCACGAGGCATGGCCGAACGGTTCAACCTACCCATGCACAAGCGGGTCAACGAGCTGTCCAAGGGAAACAAGGCCAAGCTCGCCATCGTCGCGGCCTTGGGTCACGCCCCGCACTTGTTGATCCTTGACGAGCCGACCGCCGGCCTCGATCCGATCGTCCGCGCCGAGCTGCTCGACGTGCTGTGGGAACTGCAGGAGGACGGGGAGCACGCGATCTTCTACTCGACCCACGTGCTTTCCGACATCGAGCGGCTGGCCGACGAGCTGGTCTTTCTCTCCGACGGCCAAGTCATTCAGCGCACCGCCAAGGACGACCTCGTCGAGTCGTGGCGACGGATCTCCTTTCGCCTCGCCGCCGACGCCACGCTGTCGTTGCCAGGCGTCCTCGACCACCGCCAGGTCCGGCTCGAACACCGCGTCACCAGCTGCGACTACGAGGCGACCTTGGAGGCCCTCCGCGGCCTGGGCGCAGAAGCCATCGAACACGTACGCATGAGCATCGACGAGATCGCGGTCGAGATCCTCAAAGGCAGGGGGGCGCCCCATGTGGCGGCTCGTTAGCACGACCCTCCGCTATCGCTGGTGGATGGTGGCGCTCGGCTGGGTGCTGGCGCTCTTTACGGCATTCCAGGTTGCCCTTTCCGAGAAGGACAAGTTCCCGCTCACTCTGGGGCTTTCCCTGGTCGTCGCCTCCGCCAGCGTCGCCGGGCTGCTCCCCGATCTCGAACGCCGTGATCATCGCAGCCTGCTCGCACCGCTGCTCGCGATTGGCCGCCGAGACGTGGCGCGAGCCCGCGCCCTGACGCCGATGACCATGTTCGTAGTCGGTACGGCCGTGGCAGTTTCCGGCACTACGCTGGGCTTTCTCGCCCTGGGACAACGGCTTGATGTCGACCGCGTCTTCGCGCCCGTCGCCTTCGCTGCCCAGCTCGCGCCGTTCGTCCCATTGGTGGCGCTCGTCACCGAGATCAAGGTCGCCCACGCGGAAGCGCGACGGGGCGACGCGCTGGTGGCTATCGGCGCGGTCGGCGCCGGCTTCGCCATTCCGCTTGCCGCCAACCTCTCCGGGCTTCTTGCCCGCCCCGTGGCGGCTTTGCTCGCGGTCGCCACCGGCGCTGCGCTCACTTGTCTCTCCTCGGTGCTGTACCAACGTCGCATCAGCCTGGTTGGCTAGAGGACGCCATGAACGACCAACCCGAACCTCGCGCACACCCCGTCTCTGCAGCCAGCGAAACGACTGTCTCGGTGCGGGCGCTGATCGGAATGACCCTGCGCTACAACCGCAGGATGATGCTGACCTCCTACGGCACCGCACTGGTGCTTGCAGCTCTCATCCAAGCCGTCGTCATCCTCGTCGATCGTCAACAAGACACCGTCTTCTTTCTGATGGCGGCGGTCCTATTCGTTTCCGCGTCCATGTTCATCGGGATCACGATCAACGCCAACGAGGTCAGCGAAAGGCGTCTGCGCTTGCTCCTCGTCCTTCCCACCCGGCGTCGGACCGTTGGCTGGGCACGCTTTCTCACACCATTGCTGATCCAACTCGCGGGCTTCGTTGGCGGCTTGCTCATCCTCGCCATCCAACACCTGGGCGGCATCGAGAGCATCCTGCCCCGCCCCGAGCGAGCCCTCATCTACATCGCCGGCCTCACCGGTTTCTATCTGTTCGTTCCGATGCTCTTCCCCGATCTGGGCTCGCTCTGGCGGGATGGACGAAAGCGCCTCGTGGTTGTGCTCTTGGTGGTCATGGGCTGCTGCGTTGCCGCCCTGGGATGGCTGCAGATCAGCGGCGGCTGGAAGATCCCCAGCATGATCTATTTTACGCCGCTGCCCGCGGTCTTTCTCGCCGTCCTCTCGTTGTGGGTCTTCTTCAGACGCCCGAGCTATGCGCGCTAGACACCTGTCCCTACCAGAAACTCCGTCGGCACGGCAATGAACTCCCGGAGGCGTGATCAAGGCGCCGTCACGCGGATCGAGGAACTCCTGCTGCGGGGTGCTGGCCGCGTCCGGGACAACAGCCATCCGAGATGGGCATACCACGACGAACCACGCCGGCTGGCGGTGAGCTGTCGATGGCGCCGAGAGCGAGCGTCAGGCGGCGCGACGTTCGTGGTGATGATGTAGGCCGACGAATTGCGGGACTTGCACGATGGTGCCGCAGGTCGGCGGTTGCGCCGCCCCGAGGGACAGGCGCGTCCCTGACCACCGGGAGGTGCGCTCGCCACTTGTGTTCGTGGCGAGGTACTGACGGAGGTGGCGGCGCAACGAGCGCTCGGTCCAGACGATGAGGTGGTCGAGGCATTCGTGCCGCAGTGAGCCGATCGCGCGTTCCACCAACAGGCTCTGCCAGGGTGCACAAGGCGCGACCACGACTTCTTCGATGCCCCTAGCCCGAATCGTCGTCTGAACTTCAGGTCCGTCGATGCCGTCGCGATCCCGGATGATCAGTCTCGGTCCACAAGTGCCACAACCACAATAAGTACCGAGTTTCTGACAGCGACATCTATTCCGGAGACATAGGTAACAGATCATTCCGGCGGAGACATGGGTCACACTTTCGGGCTGAACAGATACTCGATCGGCTCGAGCCGGCATGGCCGGTGATCACGACCACCCTTCCCAGTGACCTGAGATCGCCGCCGCCTGCCCCAATGACCGGTCACCGCGAATCCGGCCGAAGCTGGCCGCGGGCAGCATCAGCCAATTGCGCAGCCACGCCACACTGCTCCTCGCTGTAGAATGCACGGCGACCCATGCCGTCGGCGCGTGGTTGCCCCGGACGGCCGCCTGAAGGAACGCATATGAACATGACCGCTCTGAAGCGCCCACCGTCATCCCGCCACCTCACCGTCTTCGTCCTTCTGCTGGCGGGCCTGCTGGTTGCCGCCTACGCTCTGCCGGGGGCGCAAGCCCCGGCGAAGAAAGCGATGACGATCGATGACTACACCAAGTGGCGCAGCATCGAGCGCCAGGCAATCTCGGGGGACGGGAAGTGGGTTGCCTACGCCCTGCAGACGACCAACGTCGTCGCGGCCGAGGCCAAGCCGGTCCTGCATCTGCTGAACCTCGAGACCAGCGTGGAGGTGACCGTGGCTGACGCCATGGACGGCACGTTCTCCCCGGATTCCAGGTGGATTGCCTACCAGGTGGACCCTGGCGCCGCTCAGCGAGGCCGCGGCGGTCGTGGCGGTTCCGGAGGAGGCGCTGCTCCAGCCGACGCCGGTCAGTCCCAGACCGCACCCTCCGGACAGGGCGGAACGCAGTCGGGCCAGGGCGCCCCTTCGACAGGCTCAGGGCAGGGCCCTTCGACGGGCTCAGGGCAGGGCCCTTCGACAGGCTCAGGGCAGGGCAGGGGGGGCGCGGCGCCGCCCATCCCACCCCGGCGCGTCGAGGTGCGCAACCTGGCGACCGCCGAAGTGCGATCGTGGCAGGACATCGGGACGTTTGCCTTCTCGGCCACGTCGACTCACCTCTATCTCCGCCGACGCGGCGGCGAGGCCGCGCCGGCTGCGGGCGGGCGTGGTGGCGGGGGAGCGCCGGGCGGGCAGCCGCCCACCGGGGCGGGACAGGCCGCCGGAGCCGCGGGCGCGCCGGCAGGAGCGCGCGGCGTCGATGCCATCTTGCTGGACCTCAGGACGGGGCGTCAGCAATTGCTCGGCAGCGTGGCCGACATCGCGTTCAACCGCACGGGCGAACTGCTCGCCTACACCGTGGACGCGGCTGTGAAAGACGTCAACGGCCTCGTCGTCTTCGACACCCGCACCGGACGGACGACCACGCTCGACAGCGACGCGAAGAACTACAACCGGCTTACCTGGAACGAGGACGGCAATGCTCTCGCCGTGCTCAAGGGGAGCGATGTCGAGAAGATGCGCGAGCGCGACAACGTGCTCATCGCGTTTCCGGACGTCGTTGGGGCGTTGAAGGACGGCGCCTCTGTGGCGGCGCCAGCCGTGCTCCAGCCGGCCAAGACCGACAGCTTCCCCAAGGGCTGGGTCGTAAGCGACCGCGCGGCACTGGCCTGGAGCGAGGACAACACGCGCGTCTTCTTCGGGATCAAGGAGCAGGTTTCCGCACCGGATACCACGCGTCGGACGACCGACGAGGCGGCTGACGTGGACGTGTGGAACACCTCGGACGATCGGGTGCAATCCCTGCAGCTGATCCGCGCGACGCAGGACCGGAACTTCACCTTCCGCCAGGCGTTCGACGTGGGGGCGAAACGGTTTATCAGGCTCACCGACGACACGATGAGAGATCTCGACGTCGCGCCGGACGGCAAGTGGGCGGTCGGGCGCGACACGCGCGCCTACCTCGCCGACCAGAAGAAGCTGCCGGCCGCCGACTTCTACCGCGTGAACACCGCCACCGGCGAACGGACGTTGATCGCACAGGGACAATTGACAGGCCGCCACGTCTTTGGCATCTCGCCTCACGGTACGCACTTCCTCTACTGGAAGGACAACAGGTTCCAGACCTATGACCTCAACGCCAACGCCACCAGGACGCTCGGCGGGGCGACGCCGGTCAGCTTCATCGACACGGAAGATGACCACCCGGGAACCAGGCCGTCGTTCGGCATCGCCGGCTTCACCAGCGACGGCAAGGCGGTGATCGTCAATCACCTCTACGACCTGTGGCTGCTCCCGCTCGACGGCTCGGCGCCCACGAATCTGACGGGCGGCCTCGGCAGCAAGAACGAGATGCGTTTCCGCCTCGTCCGGACCGAGCAGCTGGACCCGAGCGTCGCTCGCGCCGTCGGTCCCCGCGGGACGTTCGACCTCACCAAACCAGTGACTCTGTCGGCCTACGGCCAATGGACGAAGAAGGCGGGCTTCTACGAACTGGGTGGCGGGCAGATGAAGGAGCTCGTCTACGAGGACGCGTCGTTCAGCACACCGGTCAAGGCGCGCAAGGCCGATCGGTTCCTGTTCACGCGGCAGACCTTCGTCGAGTTCCCCGACCTGCGGGTCTCGGGCCCGGGCTTTGCCGATTCAAAGAAGATCACCGACGCCAATCCCCAGCAGAAGGACTTCCTGTGGGGGCACCGCTTGCTCTTCGACTTCAAGAACAAGGACGGCGTGCGGCTGCAGGGCATCCTGGCGGTGCCCGACGACTACAAGCCGGGCGAGAAACGGCCGATGATCGTCACGTTCTACGAGAAGAACTCGCAGAACATGCACGTCTACACGCCGCCGGTGTACATGGTCAGCATGGGCCGAATGCCCACGCAGGCGACCAGCGACGGCTACCTGACGATGATGCCGGACGTCCACTTCCGCACGGGCTCGTCGCACAGCGACATGCTGGAATGCGTCGAGGCGGCCACGCGCAAGGTCATCGAGATGGGCTACGCCGACCCGAAACGCATCGGCGTCACTGGCCACAGCTACGGCGGCGAGGGCGCGGCCTACGTCGGCACGATGTCGAAGATGTTCGCCGCCATCGGCATGGGCGCGGGCGTGGTCGATCTCTACAATGACTTCAACATGAATTGGGGCTGGTCGTATGCGGCTCAGGGTGGCAGCGGCGACACGGCGTTCCGGTACTACCTCTATGACCAGGGGCGCTGGGGCTTCTCGCCGTGGGACCAGCCCGACCGGTATCACAACGAGTCGGCGCTCACGTGGGCGCCGAAAGCGGTCGCGCCGTTCCTGATCATGCACGGCACATCCGACCCGACCGTCGGCTTCATCAACGGTCTCGCGTTCTACAACGCCCTCCGTTACAACGGGAAGAAGGCGGTGCTGCTGGCCTACCCTGGCGAGGGGCACCACCTCGGCGGCGTGGCGAACCAGAAAGACCTGACGGTGCGGTTCATGGAATTCTTCGACCATTACTTGAAGGGCGCACCGGCGCCGGAGTGGCTGAGCGACGGGGTGCCCTACTTGAAGAAGGACGCGAGCCGGGAGCCGGCGAAGCGCTGACACGCGACGGCCTCGGCCTGATTGTATCGGCTCACTCGCCCGCATATACTCCGGCCGGGCGTGCGCTCGTGAACCGCGTGACCATCACGTGGCTCGAGACCGCGGTGGCGTCGGGAGAATATACATGGTGCGCAGGTCGATTGTTGCCGCATTCGGGATCTCAATTCTCTCGATCGCCACAGCCGCATTCGCCCAGCACGAACCGATTCTCGACGCCCTGCGTAGCTCGAACAGCCTGCCCGAGCGTGTCGCCGCGCCGGCCCGGGCCGACGACGCGCCAGTTGCGCAGATTCCGCCCAAAGACACAAGTGCCATCACAGAGACGCTGCTCGGCGCGTGGGCGACCAGCGGCCAGGCGGACGCGGCCACGGTCGAGCGCGTCTTGAGATCCGTTGATTTGAGCCGTGGCACCAGGGAAGAGGAAGACGGCGTGGTGGCGATCCTCAAGAAGGCCGGTGCGAAGTACGCCGGTGGCGCCGACGCGTTCGAAAGCCTTGTCCGGGAGCGCCTGGATGCGGCCAGATTCAGCAAGGTCAACAGATTAGTCCAGCAGGTGATGGGGGAGTTCAAGGGAGTGGACGCGGCGTTGCGCACCGGTTCTTCGGCCAAACGCCATTTGGAGCTGTTGAAGGGGGCGCCACGCGCGGACGGTTACCGCTACCTGTTCTCCGACGACGACATCACCTTCGTCGGTGCCGAGGCCGTGTCTGCCTCGGCCAGACTCAACGAACTCATCCGCGGAGAAGGGCTGGGCGGGGCCAAGGTCAAGGGGTTCGATCTGTCCCATCTCAAAGAACTCGGAGGGTTGGATCTGCTGGGCCTCGAATTGATGGAAAGCGAGAAGTTCCTGGGCGAGGCCGGGCTGGGCGGCATCAAGGCCGAGACCCTGACCAAAGGAGTGGTGATTGCCGAAAAAGGCAAGCCCGGGTTGCTGGCCGAACCGCTCAAGGACTTCGTCGACGCCAGGAAGAGCTCCCTGCTGGCCACTATGTTCGACGAAAAGGGGTTCGTCGAGGCCGTGCGGAAGTACGGGGCCCTGACCATGGTGGGGTCCTGCGAACGCCAGATCGTGGATGTACACGGAGGGTGGGACAAGCTCTCTGATCCGGACAAAGTGAAGTATGTCTTGCGCGAACAGATGGCCTTGAACGAATCCGGGGCTCTGCGCACCGTGGGCAAGCAGGACCAGGTCTTCATCGACGATCAGATACGCGAGCTCAAGAAGCTGCGGGGGACAGCCAACCTCCATCTGACCGGTAAGGACCTGGATTGGCTGGTGAGTTTGCGGCGCACCAATGTCCGGTTCGCGTTTATGGAGATCCCCTACAAGATGACGCCGATCCTGCGTGCGGCGCGGGCCGCGGGCCGTTCTCTGGCCGGCAATCCTGAGGTCCGCAAGGCCATGGATGAGCTCGCCACCGGCTTCGCCCTGATGCGCCGAAACGCCCTGGCCCTGACCGAGGAAGAGATACTGGAAAACCTGCGGATCATTGCCGGCGGGGACCAGGCGCTCTATCAGACGCTCTCCACCAGCTTCTACCAAGCCGACGACATGATCGAGGCTGTGGACCAGTGGGTCAAGGGTGGCGGCACTCGGGAGTCCTGGCTGAAGATGTTGCTCGAGCAGCCCAGCGCCAAGCAGCGAGCGGCCATGACCGAGGCTCGCAAGAGCCTGATGCAGGGCAAGCCCGAGGAGAAAGGCCTCGCCGCCATGGAGAGGTTGTTCGCCAATCCGCAGGGCGACGGCTTCCTGGTGAAGTTGATCCAGAACCCCCGCGGGATCAAGTTCTTGTCCCAGGCCATGGTCGTCGCTGGCGGAGTGGCCTTCCTCGATGGCATGGCCACTCGTCACGATCAGGGCAAGCTCGGAAACGACCTGAGCGACGCCGCTTTCTTCCTGCTGGATTTCCCGCCTGGCGGCATGGGGATCAAGCAGGCGTTCACTGTGGGCCTGGACAAGCAGGCGGCCCTGCTGTTCGTCAAGGACGCGCTCTATCTGACCCCGGCCTGGCCGTTGATGTTGGGCAGTGATGTCCTCACGATGACGGTGGAACTGACCAGCGCCGTCACGACGGGCTTGCGTCTGAAGACCGAACAGGAGGGCCTGGTTGAGATCCTGGTTTATGGCGGTGAGTTTGACGATAGCGGCGATCGACCAAGCTTCCTGCGGTTGAAGTTGCCCAGAGGGAGGGTGGTGGAGAAGGAGGATCTCTCAACCTTCTACCTCACGACCAAGGCTGTCGTGGTCGATCATCCTGTGACGGGCCTGGCCTACCGGATCAACGACCTCTCCAGGGTGACCTCCGACGTGCTGGACTCGGTGTACGTGGCCAACGATCCGGTGATCGAGCAATTGCGCCAGGCGGCAGCCACCCAACTGGAGGCGATCACCAAGCACGAGATGTGGCGGCCCGGCAATCCCTGGAATCTCGCAGCGGGTCAATACCTGGCCTGGGCTGCGGGTTTCGATCTGGTCTGCCGAAACAGCCCCGACAAGTGGTGCAAGGTCTACGACCATCTGCTCAAGACCTCCGTTGAGAAGCGCCGCGCGTACCTGGCCAGTGAGGTCATGACGCCGCAGCTCATCCAGGCGGCCGAGGACATGCGCGGCAAGCTCGACGCCAGCAAGGCCCTGAAACCCAAACTCGATGCCGTGCAGAAGAAGTTGATCGCCGTCGGTGGCAGACCCCTTCAGGACCGAGAGGGCGGCCCGATACTGTTGTCCGCCAAGGTACAAATAGCCGCCGACCAAAGCGGCGCGGGCGAAAGCGGGGCGACAAGGAAGGCCGTAGTGGCGGGCCGGTATTGGCAGGAGGCCCTCAAGACATACGTGCGCATCTATGACGAGCACAAGAACATCCAGGCCAGCGTGCTCCAGAAAACCGGCTTCGAGTGGAGCAAGGTGCTCCAGTTTCCGTTCAGCGGCGACTACAAGGATGATGCACGCAGAGCCGATCAATCGCGCCTTGGCTTCGCAGCCGACATCACCCTCGTTAGCGGCGACCTGCTGAAACTGAAGGGATCCGCCCCCGACCCTGCCGACCCGGTGGACAAGAAAGCGTTTGCGTTGCTCGGCGGCGTGGTCTTTCCCTGGCGGGGCATCCTGGATGGTTACGACCTGGCCCAACCCAAGGAAGGTTCGGCCTTCTTTGCCGAGTACGCCAAGGCCCTGGCCGCGGCCAAACTGCTGTACGGCCTGCCGAAACCTCCACCGCCAAAGCCGCTGGCTAACGTGAAGCCGCAGACGCCGGCCCCGACGCCGTCGCCCACGCCGGTTCAGGACCAGCCGGCCGACAGTTCCGTGATCACATTCGGAGGCACGGTCCCCGGCATCTGGGACGGCGGCAACAATCCGAGGGGATTCGATTTCAAGCGACAGAACGCCAAGACCACGGGCACCGGGGACTGCAAGTGGAATGCTGAAGTGCAGTCCGACATCTCGGGCCGGATCGATTCGTCAGGTTCCGCGGACACCCCGGAGGAGATCACGAAGCGGATCAATGATGTCGTCGCATCGTCGAAAGCGAGGTGGGGCGCGACGGCAGCGGTCAGACCGTTCGCGATCGGAGACTTCAAGGGACAATTTGTCGATACGTCGGTCGTGTTCCTTCCGGGAGGGTGGTCTGACGGGGGGTTCCGTGCAGACGCTGTGATCGCCGGGGGCCGCGGCTGGCTGATCAAAGGCCGGCACACGGTCGAGGTCGCGTACAGCGTGAGCGGTTCCGGTTGCTGGACGAATGTTGACCAGGCGTTTCTGATGAGCCAGGCGAGTGCCGCCCAGGCCGACGCCAAATCGATCGTCGCGAGCCTCACGTTGGTCGAGAAGGGATCATTCACGAAGGTGCCCTACACGGGGCCGAAGCTCGACGGCTCGGACATGCCGAAGGTGACGCTGTCGCCACCTGCGCTCGAAACACTCAAGGTCGGCGACACCGTAAAAGTCTCGGTCGTTGTCGAGAACGCAAAGCCCGAAGACCGGCCGTTCCGCTACGGTTGGGCGGGGGATATTGAGGGCAAGCCCGGCACATCGACAGGCAGCGCCACGATCACTATCAGGCCGAAGAAGCCAGGCAGGTACCCGCTGTCGGTGTCGGTGGACGGCGCCCGGTACACGCTCGGCTCGGCTTCGCTCGAATACGAAGTCGCCGATCTGAAGGCCGAGATCACACAACAATCGCCGGCCACCAGGAGCGTGGCGGTCGGTGCGTCGGTCACGTTCTCCGCGAGGTTGGTCTCGAGCGGAGTTCCGATCACGGGAAGCTACATCTATCGTTGGCAGCCCACGCCGGAGGTGGCCTTCCAGCCTGGTGAAGGCCCGGCGACTCAGACAAAGGCCGTCTTCAGCCGTCCAGGCGTGACGAAAGTGTGGGTGCAGATCCTCGAGAAGAAGGGAACGGTCCTCACGACCCTTGCCGAATCGAACCAGCTCGAAATTGAGGTCGTGAATCCCGAGATCACCCTGCGCATGGTCCCCGCCGAGCCCTACCCTGGCCAGCAAGTGCGCATCACCGCGTCGGAGACCCCCGCGGTGGGTGACGCGTTCATCACCTATTGGTGGGAGTACGCCGGCAGCGTCCTCAACCCGGGCGCCGAAGCCAATCCGCGCGTCTACTCCTTCATCCCGAAGGACAAGACACCGGTAACGGTGACGGCCCACGCGAAGGCGAAGGACGGGGGCGACGATCTCGGCACCAAAGCGGTCGTCGTCTCTGCGCGGCCGCACAACGTGAAGGTGACGGGGCCTACCTCACGCGGGCCGAAGCCGCAGGTGTGGAGCGCACAAGCCGGCCGCCTGGTAGACGAGGAGCAGCAGATCGCGGTCTTCCAGGATGTGAGCATGCGTGCCGACGTCACGCCGGCGCCCGTCAACCTGCCGCTCCACTACCAGTGGACCGCATCGCCCGAAAGCTGTTCGATCTCGAATGCCATCTCGCAGGAGCCGACGTTCAACTGCTCGCAGACCGGCAGTGTCGCTGCGGTGGTGACCGTGCACGACAACCTTGGTGCCACGCTTGGAACGGGGACCGGGACGATCTCGGTCAGCATCTCGCAAGCGAGCCTGCGGAAGAGCCAGGCGCAGGCGGACGCTGCGAAGCAGGCTGCGCAACAGGCGACGCTTGCCGCCGAGAGGAAAGCGGCGGCGGCGAAGCAGGAGCAGGCCTCGACACCTGTCGCCGTTGTGCCAGCACCGACCGGAACGAATGTCGTGGTCTTCAAGATCACGAACATCGGCGGCTTTTCCACTTCGCCGTCGGCGCCGACGCAGTTCACGATCTCAAGGCCGCACGTGATCTCGTACGTGTTCACGTATCACTGGAACGACGGCAACGGTTCGGCGCGAACCGGCACTATTGCGCTCCGCCATGCCAACGGAGCCGTGTTCGGGCCGTGGGCGGCCACGGGAACGCCTGGACAGGGCGGCGTGCCGAATGCGGGTTGGGAAGTTCGACCCAACGTCGTGATTCCGGCCGGGACCTACACGATCGTCGATTCGAGCCCGTCCACATGGGCACAAAACAGCGAGAGCGGCGGCCGCGGCCACACCATCGTTGAAGGCCACGCCGTCACGGCATCCGCGTCGCCGACGCCCATGGTGACTGCTCCACCGGACCCGCCCGTGGCCCCCGCGCCAGCGCCAGACCGCCCGGCGCCAGCGAGCCCTGCATCGAAGCTCCCAATATCCGAGAGCGCTGTTGTCAAGCCACCGGCGCCAGCGAGCCCTGCATCGAAGCTCCCGGTCGCTGCTGCTCCTGCCGTGCCGGATCGTGTGCCGGCCACCGGAGCCTGGGTGCTCGAAAAGACGGAGTTCGTCGTCGAGAAAGTAGACGCCGAATATTTGCAGAAGTGGAGGCCCGTCGAAACGGGCGTGGACGGCGCGGGCAGCGTCGAGAGCACGTTCGGCCATCCCGATCCCAAGGTGAATGCCGTCAGGGTGCGCATGAAGGTCGAGTGGACCTCGCCCCCCAGGGTGCTGATCCCCGGCAAGGAGATCAACTTCCGGATCGTCGTCTCCGACGCGGGCAGCGACGACGTCCGGGGCTTGGGCGTTGGCGGGATTGGAAGCATCGGCGCAAACTACCCCTCCCGCAGCGCCGTGTGGTACGGGCCTTCGGCAGGTTTCAATTTGAAACTCGGCGAGCGGAGCAAGGAAGCGAGCAAGGCGTACACGCCGATGCAGGCGTCACCCGGGGACACGATGTATTTCGCCGCGGAATTTGGCGTGTTCGCCCGGCGACAGACGTTCTATTACATCTACAAGTTCACGCTGGATGCCAGCAAAGCGCCCGCTCCCGTCAGCACGTCCTCCGCTCCGTCTGCGATACGGCCCGCGTCTTCGCCTGCGGCTCCCGCCGTCACTCCACCACCTCCGTCGGCCGAAGGCCGAGGCGTCGCCACTTGGAGCGTCTCATTCAACGGATGGCCCGGCATCATGGAACTGACTGATCGCGGCGGCGCCTATCAGGGTCGGTTCAACCTGGGCGGGAGTGGCTGGGAGCCCATGCTTGACCTTCGCCTCGAAGGGAGTGCCATCAGTTTTCGCCGAACTCAGGGCGATCAGCGTTACGTCGGAGTGATCTCTGGCAGCGCGATGCGCGGGACGTTCAGCCAGGGCGGAGCGGGCAGCTATCCGTGGACGGCAACGAAGAAGTAGGGCGCGCGGGTCGCCTCGAAGGCACGTTCGATCATCAAGGCACGACGTTCACGCGGTGGGCAACGCGGTAGGCGAACAGCGAGGCAAGCATGAGTCACTCAGTTGACGACGACCAGGTCGACCAGCCCGCCCCGCGGGATGGCGATGAACAGGTGCTGCTGATGTGGCCCGCGAGGGTCAGGACGCTGCTGAATGGGCCGCTGTGGAAAGGGCTGGCCGTCGCCTTCGGCTCCGGGGCCGCCCTCGTGTGCGTGATCTTCCTGCTGGCCGGATCTGGCTCGACCGGCCTGCTGGTCGGAGGAGGTCTCTTCCTCGGCATCATGGCGCTGGTCGCCGTCGTGTTCGCGGTCATCGATCTGTTCGGCGGGCTAGGTATGACCTTCGCACTGACCACCGAGGGCGTGCACAGCGTAGCAGGCAAACGAGCAGCCGCGGCGTCGGACGCGGCCGTCGTCGTCGGCGTGCTGGCGGGCAACATGAGCGCGATGGGTGCCGGCCTGCTGGCGCGGTCGGAGAAGAACGCCTTCATCCCGTACGGCGACGTCCGTAAGATCAAGCTGGGAGCCGGACGCCGGTACGTGCTCGTCAAGGGCGGGTTCCTTGACAAGCCGATTGGGCTCTACTGCACGGCGGAGAACTACGACCCCGCACTCAAGATCCTGCGCGAGCGGTGTGCGAAAGCGACGTTCTGCGGTGCATGACGATCCGGTGATGGCGCCATTGCTTGTGTTCGCCTTCGGCGTCTGGTGTGGGTTCTACCTCCACCGCAAGTTCGGCGACAAGCCTGACCATGAGCCAAACCCCCATCGGACGGTACACGTCTGGACTGTTTGGTAAGTTGACCCCGTGTCGCGACCGCTTCTTCACCACAATGTCCACATCATGGCCTGGCAAGACCAAAAACCGCACGAGGCGATCGAGCGAGAAATCCGATTTCAGTATCACGCGGTCTTTCGCGGCCGGCCTCCCAGCCGACCATTCACCTGAGAGGCGAGGGCCTTGCGCCGACTCCGACCGGTGCCAAGAAGGGCACCCACGCCGACGATATGGACTTTCGATCGTTGACCATCGGAGACCCGGGCTACCCGCACTTCGCTCGTCGGCGCGCTTTCCGGATGGGCCTCGAGATAGGACGCCAAGATCTCGCGAATCGCCTGTTCGGCCTTTGCACGCGTGTCGGCCGCCGCAAACACCGGCAACCCGGGAACATAGGCGCTCACCGCGCCACTCGTTTCGATTTCCATCACAATCGGATAGTAGGTCGTCACTGAATCCCCGCCTCTCTGAGAATCCGGTTGCCCAGCTGCCCCGCATCCTTTCTCGTGTGGACGGCGATCCAGATCTCGTTGCCGGTCGTGGCATGCCTAAACAGCCGGTGACTGCCTTTACCGCCCCGCACTTCCACAAAGCCGGCTGCCTTGAGCTTCCGGATGACTTCGCCCCACGTCATGCGTCAATGATAACCTATCGCTAGGTTGATGGCAATTCCAGCGGTTCGCGGGCTCACAACTGAGACCACGACCAGTTGCCGTCGATGCCGGGAATCAACCGGCGGTCGGCATTCGCTCGACCCACAGGACCCAACGGGCGATCGGTTATCGCGTTCGACTCCGATTCAAGCGATAACGGGCAACTTCTGGCCGAGATTCAATCCGAGGCGGCGTTGGTGACCCCCGCCACATAACCGCTACGCCATAACCGATTGGCTTCGCAGAATCCGCGAATACTGGCCTGTTCTTGAGGGTCTCAGACAACGGGCCTTCTAAGCCGGGGGCCCGGCGTTCGCATCGCTTCGGACCCCGCATCTCTTCGCGATGCTACGGCTGGCCTGGCCATCTGCCATCCGTCTATTCCGGAGACATAGGTCACACTTTCGGGCTGAACGAGAATTTCCGCGTCTGGGCTTCGAGGCACGCCACAAGCTCTTCGCAGTGGCAGAATGAATGACAAACCGCAATCGCATACGACACGACTGGATCCAACCTGTCGAGTAGCGTCCGCGCCCCCGCGCGGCAGGAGGGACGTATCCATGAAGGCTCACAGCATCCGGCGATCGGTCCACCTGGCTGCGCCGCTCGTCGCCGTGGCCGGAGCAATTGGTGTGTGGGTGGCAGCAGGCGGCGCGCAGCAGGACAACGGCCGCGGCCCCGGCGCCCTCACCGATCGCGCAAACTACATGGTGGACGAGGTCATCGTCGCCTGTCAGCCCAACGCGACCGCGGCCGACAAGGCTGACGCACGCGCCCGGGCGCAGCGCTTCTCGGCGCTGACCGCTCAGCGGGTCGGCTTGATCAGGTGCAGGAACCCTTCCATCAGCCACAGCTCCAGATCGCCGCCCAGTCGGCGCGTTGAAGGCGATCGTCTTTCCGTCGGGCGCGAGCGCGAACTGGGAGATGCTCCCGTCCATGTCGGTGCTGATCGCCACAGCTTCTCCCCCGGCCGCCGGGACGGTCCACAGGCGGCCCTTCGCGCTGAACATGAGACGGGCCTCGAGCGCCACGTCCTGCCGGAACAGTCGCCAGCCGAGCACGCCCAGGGCACAAGCGGGCAGGAAAGTCACCAGGAGGAAGGCCACCAGCAGGTGGCCCGGCCGGCGCTGCCGGACCCTGACCGTCCGCCGGTCAGAATACGAACGGCACAAACCGCTTCGTGCGGCTCATGTAGCGCCGGTACGGTCCGCCAATCGTCGTCGCGAGCGCGCGCTCCTCGACGCTGACGCGATAGCCATAGACGGCCGAGACGGCGCCCATCAACACGACGAGGCTGATCCAGTTGGCGAGAGCGAGTCCGATGCCGAGGAAGAGGATCGCGCCCGCCGTGTACGACGGATGGCGCACGTAGTGGTACGCGCCGCGGTCGACGACCACCTGATCCGGCCTGACAATCACGGCGCCGGTGAAGCTCGCCCCGAGCATTCGCCAACAATGGCGGCGCAGCAGGCTGCCCCCGATGATCGCGACGAGGCCCGCCCAGAACAGCGGGAAGGGATGCGGGAGCCGCGCCGACGGCACGCTGGCCGCGATCAAGAACGCAGCGAACGCCGCCACACCCTGGCCGACCACAATCAGTCGCTTCGACCCGGCGTCATGCGGAGTCGTCGATGGTTCGGTCGGCCTCGAGACGATCCGAAACTCCGGCGCGAAGGCCCAGAAGAGCACGGCCAGGAAAAGAAGGCCGTAAGGCCACGAGAACACAACGAGCGGTGGCATACCGCCACAGTGTATACCTTGCGTCTCAGACTGAGGCGGGGCGCGGTTTGCACGCGGAATCGTGTTATCTTCCGATTGCCGGGAACTGGGAGTGGAGGGAATCGCCGTGCCTTCGCGTCTTCGGTCTTGGTGCGCTTGGACGCTGACCGCAGTAGCGTTCGGATCCATGGGCATCCACGCGCAGAGGGGACCGGCACTGCCCGATCTCCGGCGCGCGGCGGCTGACTACCTCGTCAAGTACGCACAGCAGCTCTCGGCGGTCGCGGCCGAGGAAGAGTGCCTGCAGCTCGACACGAGTGCCGTGCGGATGACTGCCACCAGCTCTTTGAGATCTGAATTCGTGCTGGTGGGTCTGGCCGATGGCGCGGTGGCCGGATTCAGAGACGTCTTCGAGCTGGACGGCGGTGCGCTGCGCGAACGCGGGGGCAGCCTGCTGACGCTCTTCCGCACTCCGCCGACTGCAGCATCACTGGAGCGGGCGCGGGAGTTGACGACGGAGAGCGCGCGCCATTACATCAGCCCCGACCTGAGATGGCTGGACGAGCCGACGCTGGCGCTTGAGTTTCTCCGCCAGAAGAACCAGGAGCGGTCCACATTCACGCTCGACGGCGTCAGGAAGATGGACGGTTCGCAGGTCGCAATTCTGAAATTCAAGGAACGCAGCACGCCGCGCCTTATCCCGTCACCAGACAACGCGCCGGTCTCAGGCAGTTTCTGGATCGAGGTGGTTTCTGGGGCGGTCAGGCGGACGGAGCTGATTCTCAGTGGCAGGACTTTCGACTTCAGAGTCACGGTCAACTACGCAGCCGAGCCGAAGCTGGGTCTGTGGCTGCCCGCCGACATGCATCAGCGGATCGACATCAGCGGTGTTGATTCCGGCGGCAGCAGCCAACTGGGGGGCAATTTCAGCTACCCCGCACGCCGGTCGTTCGAAACCCGCGCGAAGTACTCGAAGTTCCGGCAGGTGTCGGCGATGTCTCCCAGGTTCACATAGACGTCGCGGAAGGCCTCGCGGCCCGCGACGAACTGACGAGTCGCCTGAGAAGAGCAGCGGCAACGTGTTCTCTGACGTCGGCCTGCTCCATCCGGAACAGAAACTGATCAAGGCCAGACTGACGCTGCAAATTTACCGCAACATCAAGGCGCGCCGCCTCGGCAGAACGACTACTGTTTCGTCAGCACACAACTGGGTTTCGGGAGTCGGCGCGAAGGCTGTGAGAAAGTTGTGGGGCCAGCGACTACCTCTATGTACGGTCGAAGAACGTGAAGTCGTGAGCGTAAACCTGATGAAAACCGAATCGGCAGCAGCGCCCCGGCAGGACGAACGCTATCAGGCAGCCGCCGAGACGTTCGGCGCGGCTCTGGAGCGCCTGGCGCGCGGCTATGAAGCCGATCCGGACCGGCGCCGCGACCTGCTGCAGGACGTTCACCTGGCGCTCTGGCGGAGTTTCGCCAGTTTTGATGAGCGATGCTCGGTTCGAACCTGGGTTTACCGCGTCGCGCACAATGTGGCGGCCTCGCACGTGACCCGGGAGCATCGGCTGAACTCGCGAACGCTGGTGGGTCTCGATGTACTGGAGACCTTGCCCAGTGAGGAGGATCGAGAACTCGCCGTCGATCGGCGCCACGCCCTGGAAAAGCTCTTGCAGTTGATTCAGCGGCTGAAGCCGCTGGACCGCCAAGTCATTCTGTCTTACCTGGAAGGCCTGGATGCAGCGTCGATCGCGGATATCACCGGCATCTCGCCGGGAAATGTCGCGACCAGGATTTATCGCATTAAGAGCATCCTGGCACGTTGGTTTCACGAAGGGGGCGGCCATGGCACATGAAACTCCCAACACGATGACGGATGTCTGGAAAAGCCAGCCTGCGGAACGGATCGCAATCTCGCTGGCGGACATTCGCCGACACGCTCGAAAACTCGAGACGAGGGTCTTCTGGAGGAACGTGCGCGAGTACGTGGCCTGCGCACTCGTTGTTGCCTGTTTCGGATATTACACGTCGGTGTTTCATTCCACACTGATCCGCGCGGGATGCGGCCTGGTGATTGTCGGCGCTCTGTTTGTGGTTTTCACGCTGCACAAGAAGGGCGCTGCCCAGACGGTTCCGGCGGAGTTGGCATTCCGCACCTGTGTGAGTTTTCATCGCAAGGAACTGGAGCGACAGCGCGATCTCCTGCGCAGTGTGTGGGCGTGGTACCTGCTGCCGTTTGTTCCCGGCATGATTGTTTTTCTTCTCGGATTGTGTGCGTTGACCATGCAGCAGCCGCACACCCCAGAACACGCGAGGACGATCGTCATTGTCTTTGCTCTCACCGCCGCAGGCTGCGCCCTGGTGTTTGTGGGCATCGGGAGGTTGAATCAATGGGCGGCGCGCAGACTGCAACACGAGATTGACACGCTCAATCAGCTGGAGAAGGAGTCATGATGCTACGGCATCTTTCTGTTTTCGTCTTCGCAATCACTCTGCTGTCAACCAGCACCCGGGCGCAGTCCGTTCCGGCCACAACAGTTCCGTCAGACGCCGAGATTCACACGATCATCTGAGCACTCGCGCTCATAAGACCGCTGTCATCCATCGTCGCGTTCGTCATCTGGCAGGCGGCAGGAGGTGAGAACAGTGCGGCCTGGGGCTTTTCGGTCGAGAACCGTTTGACCTCCAGGATCGTGGACGGACGGCCGCCGCGACTCACGCCCTCCATCTTGACGATGATCCCGTCCGGCTCGGAGAGCCAGAGGCGTGTCAGCCATGATCCAGTAGACCTTGCGCGCCTCAAAATCATAGAGCGTGATCATCTTGGCAGGACCACCCTGACTGGCCATCTCGACGCGCTCTTTCAGAACGTCGCGGTAAATCGTCACCAGGATCTTATCGCCGGACTGAGTGATCTCGGCAGACAGGGAATACGCCTGAGGAGCGGGAGTCTGCGCTCCGGCTGTCACCGCGAGCGACCCTGAAACAACCAGCAGCAGTGCGGATGCGAATCTCATGTGGTCTCTCCTGAGGGCGGGCGCGGTTCTCCCAGGGACGGCCAACGGTCGATCCCGCGACAACCGGGCGGCCGCACGAAGGACCTCATCATGAGTTACAGCCGAACCGGCGTCAAGCGGAGAGGCAGCGGAGGGGCAGTGCCTTCCAGGCGCCGGTGCCAGGGCGTCCGGGTCCGCACTGAGCGGATTGCCGCCTGCGGCATCAGTCCGGAATCGGCGGCAGATGTCGGTCGTCGTGGCGGCCTGAGCGATCAACTACTACCCCCGCCCGGACTCGCCGCCGCGATTCCGGGCGTTCACGCACGACCGGGCCTGGGACACTGGGAGCAATTCACCAAGCCCCCGGGGATGCCCGCCGCACGATTCGCGCAATCGGCTAGAATCGGCAGTGCGCCCGACACGGTCCCGTGTCGCGCCGCCCCGGGAGGTCACCATGACTGAACGCTCGCAGCCGGCCCTCACCCAAGCCCCCGAGTGGATGATCGCGGAGATGCCGCCAGGCTACCAGACGCGGCTCTGGGAGATCGAGCGCCAGTCGGCCGAACTCCGCGCGATGGACGCCATTGGGCGTGTTCTGTGGGAGACAGGCGAGCCGCTGAGAGACGCGGTGGGCGCGGTGTTCGCCGTGTTCAAGTGCGAGGTGGACGCCGCGCCTGGCGCCGCCGGGCCGATCGTGGTGAGGCTCGGTGAATCGCGCCGTCTGCTGCTCGTCGTCTCGGGGACAGCGAGCCCCGTCCAGAAGACGGACGAGGAACTCGCGCAAGCGTTTCGGGAGGTGCAGTTCGCCTCTGCGAACGACCGCGTGGCGCTCGTGGTCAACAACGACCCCGCGACGCCGCCCGCGGGCCGTCCCGATCCCGCTCTGCCTGACGCGCTGAGCGTGCTTCAAAGGATGAGCGTGAACGTCGTGACCACCGCAACGCTCTTTAAGCTGTGGCGGCTATGGTACGAGGACCAGCAGAAGGCGAGGAAGATCCTCGATCGCCTGCACGCGCAGGACGGCGGTCCGTTCATCATTCCGTCGCGCTGACGCCGCCTGTCTGCCGACGAGGCCCGTGCAAGGATCGCGGTGGGACCAGTCACGGGCTACGACTGAGGATTGCGCAAGCTCGCTGAAACCACCTGGCTCCGAAGTCGGCGCGTCGCCGCTCATTCGACCGTCGGTGGCGGCCGGCGGTGGTGTGTCGCCTGTTCGTAGGCGTGAGCCAGGCCCAGCAGCCGGCGATCGGACCACGGCCGGCCGAGGAAGGACACGCCAAACGGGTAGCCTCCTCGCATGAAGCCGCCGGGCACGGTCACCTGCGGAAGCCCCGTCATCGCGCTGTCCTCGCACGTGCCGGGCTCACCGCCATAGCGCTGTTGCCCGCCTTCGTGCGTCGATGGGCGCGCAAGGTTGGCCGGATAGATCAGCGCGTCCAGGCGGTTGGTGTCCATCAGGTTCACATAGACGTCGCGGAAGGCCTCGCGGCTCGCGACGAACTGACGAGTCGCCTCGGCGAACGCCTCGCCCGCAGGAATCGGCTGCAGCGCGCTGGCGAAGCGCCGCTGGCTGCCGGGGGCGAGTTTGCCGCTGGCCATCAAGTCCTCGATCGCCAGCACCTTGTCGCCCGGTAACGCGCCGCGCGAGAGATACTGGCTCCACGCCGCCTTGAGCGACCCCGGCGCGCTGCCCCGCGCCTTTCGGTAGTGCTCGTCCAAGTCGGCAATCTCAACATCGACAACGACCGCGCCGGCGGCCTGGAGTTCCTTCACCACTTGCGCCATCAGGGTCGCAGGCTCGCGCTCACGCGTGACGCCGACGAAGCGCTGCCTCAGCACGCCGATACGCGCCCCCGCGAGGCTCGCCGACCGAAGCGAGGCGACGAACGAGCCGTCGATGTGGCGCCCCGACTCCTCGGTGACCGGATCCTCCGGATCGCTTCCCGCCACCTGATCGAGCACCTCAGCGAGTTCGCGCACCGACTTGGCCAGCGGGCCGACCGCGTCGTTGTAGGGATTGAGCGGCATCACGCCCGCTCGGCTCGTCAGGCCTCGCGTCGTTCGCATGGTGGCCAGCGATGCGAACGCCGCAGGGTTCGACAGGGAGTTGCACGTGTCGGTACCGAAGGCGAGCGTCACCAGGCTGGTCGACACCGCGACGGCACTCCCGCCGCTCGACCCCGCCGTGCTCAGTGAGGGATCGTAGGCGTTTCCAGTGGTTCCGCCGATCGTGCTGATTCCGAAATCGCCGAAGGGAAACTCATCCAGGTTCGTCTTGCCGAGTACGACGGCGCCGGCGCGGCGCATGCCCGCGGCCATGAAGGAGTCGAGGCGCGGACGATGATCCACCAGCGCTCGCGAGCCGCCGGTGGTCGGGAGCCCCAGGACGTCGATGTTGTCCTTGAACGCGATGGGAATCCCATGGAACGGGCTGCGCACCTGCCCGGCCGCCCGCTCGGCATCACGCGCCCGCGCGTCGGCAATCGCGCTCGGATTGAGCGCCAGCATCGCGCGGAAGGTCGGCCCGTTGCGATCGTAGGCGGCGAGGCGCGTCAGGTACTCCTGCACGATGTCCACTGACGTGACCACGCCCCGGACGAGCGCGTCCTGCAAGTCTTCCACGGCTCGCTCGACCACGCTGAAGGGCGGCGCGGGAACGCGTGCGGGCGCTGGCCAGTTCGCGATCTGCCCCAGTTCGCGCGGCGTCAGGCCGCGGAAGTCCGGCTCGAGCGTCAGGCGCCTGGCCACGGCGGTGACAGCCGCGATCTCCGACCCGGCGGCCGGGATGGCCGGTGTCTCGCCAGAGTAGGGAGCCTCGTACTGCGGCGCGATCATGCCGTTTCGAATCGGCACGGGAAAGCCGCCGCGCGGATCGTAGACCTCGCTCAATCCCTTCACGACGAAGGTCACCAGCGCCCTCGTCTGTCCAGGCCTCACGGTGAAGCGGAACACATACCCGATATGGGCGGGATCGTCGCCGGGCCATGGATCCGTGAAGGGGTCCCCATACATGTTTCCCACCGAGACGAGCAGCCCCTTGCTGTGCGATCCGAGCACGTGAGCCGATGGGCCGTGCCCGGATGGGCCGCGCATCGGATCGTCCACGCCGCGTGCGTTCTGCATGACGGTCACGAAGGTGTCGCCTGGCTCGATCCGCCGATCGCCGCTCGATGTCGTCGCCACCGTCACAGGCCCGCCGTCCTCGAATGCGCCGGCGGCCCCGCCCCACGCCACCTCGACGACGCGGTCCTCGCGGGTCACGTTGGTGTAGCGGTCGAAGTAGCGCAGGTAGTTCGTGTCTTTCGGCGCGAACAGCGCGCGCGAGACGACAATCCCTCCTTGAAGGACTGGCGTGATCGAGTCGAACCGCTCGGCGCCGTCATGCGCGAGCCCGAACCCCGTCAGGTAATGGTTTCGGACGAGGACGGATGCGTCGAGCCGGCGCACCTGCAGCTTCAGGTAGCCGAAGCCGTTGAATGGGTTCGCGCGACCGCCGGTCGCGATGCCGCCGCTATCCTGCGCCCACGAGGACGTGTCCTGAATGTCCCAGAACTGCCCGTCAGCCGACTTCAGCCGCGTCACGGCGCCCAGGTTGAGCGTCGTGGCGAGGGCCAGGATTGCCAGGCCGAACAGCACGCGAGTACGGGTCATCATGAATCCTCCAGGCACTTGTGAGCGGATGATAACGGTTTTCGGCGGTGCGATGTTCGACTCTTCGACGATTCGGGATCGTCATTGTCGGCAAGGTCACCTGCACCACGCCTCCGGTCCGTCAGCCAGTTCGCGGTATAGAATTGACGCGGGCAAGTGATTTCGAGGAAGGACAGGTCGATGGCCGAAGAACTGGTGTTGTGCGTCCCGCGGCGCGTGCTCGATGAGATCGGAACGTTCCACGGAATCCAGACGCAACTGGGTGCCTACATTCCCCGTGTCCTCGAGGCACAGAACACGTCGTTCGTACCCCGCTCCCAGGCGGAAACCGACACCTCCATGAAGCAGATCATCCCGTACGTCCTGATCAGGAAGGGCGATACGCTCCTGCACTACGTGCGCGGCAAGACCTCGGGCGAGAAGAGGCTCGTGGCCATGGGCTCGATCGGCATCGGCGGGCATATCAACCACCGCGACGAGAATCTCTTCCTGACAGGACTGGAATATTACGAGGAGGCGGTCCAGCGCGAGTTGCACGAAGAGCTGCGGATGGACGGACACTTCAGGACTCGGATCATCGCGCTGCTGAACGACGACACCACCCCGGTGGGCCAGGTGCACCTGGGGATCATCCACCTGTGCGAACTGGCCGAGGAGAACGTCGCGAAGGGCGAGGCGTGCATCACCGAGCTGCAGTTCCTGACACTGCCCGAGTTGCTCGAACGACGGGAACAGATGGAAACGTGGTCGCAACTCACTTTCGATTTTGTGGCGAGCCGCTGGCCGCAGGTCTGACAACCGGCAGGCCCATCACGATACCGGGCTCAACACGCGGGACGCCGTTAGATGATCGGCCGGCCGCCGCCGCCCTTGCGGAAGAGAATCTCGCGCAGGCCGGTCTGCAGCAGGAAGGAGTCGGCTACGCTCAGGCCGTCGAACATCTTGATGATGTCGCGGTTCGGCAGCGAGCTCTGGCGCACAGCCACCGACGCATATGTGTGCTGCCGCAGGTGCGACTCGTCTGCGACCGTGAACTTCGTGAAGCCCGTGCCAACGTGACTGTCGTTGCCGAAGAATCCGAGCAGCGAGCCCCCAACACGCATCAGCCGGACCAGCGTCGTCGCCAGCGCCTGCGCGGATGGCCGGTCCAGGTAGTCGAAGGCGTCCCACAGCAGCACGCCGTCCACGGTGCCGTATTCCAGGGCGTACCGCGTCGACAGGAACGCCGGCAAGTCCTCCAGCCGGCCCTCACGCGCGTGACGATCGAGATCCGCGAAGAGATCCTCGATGTAGACCTTGCAGTTCAGTTGTTCGCCGAAGAACGTGACGTTCGATCCGACGACGGGGCCCAGATCCAGCAAGACTGGCGCGGGACGGGTGCCGAGGTACGAGAGGAACCTGCGCAGTGCCCTCGAGTTGACGACAGGGCACTCCTCCGCCTTCGGCGGCGAGCCGGCGTCAGGCGGTTTTCCTTCCGCCTGCCGCACGATTCCGAGCCGTGAGAGAAGGCCGCCCAGACTTCGCACCCAGTCGACATCCGACAAGGACACTCCTCAAACCGAAAGGCACACGGCCGGCACGTGCGGCGCGGACGCGCGGCAAGACACGCCGATTCGCGTACGACTCGGCTATGCGCCGACCAGACGCTGGCCGCCCGGCCCCTGAGGGGCGGCCGGCACGGGCGCGGGCTTCACCTCGGGCTTGGCTGCCAGGGCAGGCGTCACAGCCGGCTTCTGCTGCATGTCCACGCTGCCGCGAAAATGCGAGCCCTCCGCAATCGCGACGCGCGGCGACACGATGTTGCCTTCCACCGAGCCGCTGTCGCGAATATCCACCTTTTCGCTCGCGGTGATATTGCCGACGACCTCACCAAGGACGACCGCCACTTTCGCGAACACCTCGGCCTTGATCCTGGCGTGGGCCCCGATCGTCAGCACGTGCTCCCTGAGCTCGATCTTGCCCTCGACGATCCCTTCGACGGTGAGATCCTCGCTGCCGGTGAGCTCGCCCTTGATGACGACCGACTTGCCGATGTTGATGACGTCTTTCTCCATGTGGTGCTTTGCCCCAATCTCCGGTGCCTGAACGGCATGGTCACTCTGGGACGCCGGCGCTCCGGGTGCCGGTTGACCCGTTGCGTCTCGAGCACTGACAGGCGGCCGCACGACCTCGCCCCGTTTCCACATCGTGAACCTCTGCGTTCTCCCCGGGAGCCCCGCGGCGGGCGTGGGGAGTCGACACAACCTGACCAACCTATAGGACCCGCTGACAGAAGGAAGCCGGTCGAGTGCGTCCAGTCCTCTTGTTGCGGGAGGTAAGGAGAAGGGGGCTCCGGTTGGCACGCGACGGCGGCCGCGGTGCCTTCGGAGCCACCGTCGCTACGCCACTTACTCCTGGGATGCAGCACTCATGCCAATGCAGGCGGGCCTGCAACATGGGCAAATCAGCGAAGTACTACTCAGGCGGCCGACGCGGCGCGCAATAGCTACACGGAATTCGTGCCTACATGCCTGCTTCTTTGAACCCCCGCTGGAGATCTTCGCCATTCATCCAGGACACGGCGACTTAAACTTACGACGCGACCTTCACGTAGGTCGCTGCCGGCTCGCTGACCAGTTCATCAAAAAGCGCACGGTAGTGGATCATCGCCTGGCGCAGGTCTTCTGTACTGGCCTGCCCCTTTGCCTGGCGAAGCGCGATCTCGTGGGCCGTTCGGTAGTTTTCCAGAACCACTGGATGGTCCACGGAGATGTCAGCGGCACGCTGTGCAAATTCACTGATCGGATAGCCACGCGAAGACATCACTTCACCCAGCAGTCGGTCGGCATCCGCGACCGCACCAGCGGGGCCGTCCACAAACCGCGCCTGGACGGTGCGCCAGGCGTCCAGAAAGCGCTCACGCTCGGCGGGCGCGAGCGGTTGGAGGTGGAAACTCTCGACTCGTGCCGTCCGCTTGTCGAGCCCGGCCTCCGCCTGCCGCCGGTTGCCGCCGTCCTTCACGGCGCGGTCGTATTCAGCACCACCGAACTTGCTGCGCAGTTTGCCGGTCCGGCGCTTTCGGAGTAGGAACAACATCGCGATGGCTGCAATCACCAGCACCACCACGGCGCTGATCGTGGCGATTTCTATCGTCGTTAATGCACTTAAGTTCATCTTCCGCCTCCAGGTCCAACACGATGGCGTCAGTCCAGGCTGCGGCTCGTCCGCATGCCAGGAAGGGGCAGGGTGCCCCCGGGACTTCGCCGCAGCTTCCCTCTACCGCGTAAAGGTGATCGTGACGGTGACGAGAACCGGCACGGGCACGCCGTTCAGAAGGGTTGGCGAGTACTCCCACTGCCGCACCGCGTCAAGCGCGGCCTGATCGAGCAGCGGGATCGAGCGCACGACCTTCGCGTCTGTGACCTTCCCTTCGGGTCCAATCGTCGCTTCGATCGTGACCACCCCGGAGACACCTGCCGACTGTGCGATGAGCGGGTACACCGGCTTGACGTCCTTGACTTTGGTTGGGGCTCTGATCTGACCCCCAACGCGGAGCGGCGCCCTCATGACCTTCGCCCTGGCGGCGGCGGCATCGGCTTTCGCCTTGATCGCGGCGGCATCCGCCTGCTCCTTGCCCGCGACCGCGTCGGCTGCTGCCTTTTCGCCTGCCGCCTTCGCAGCGGCTGCAAGTTCCTTGGCCTTATCGTACGACTTGAACCACTTGCCTTCCTGAGCCTTCAGTTCGGCGTCGAGGGCTGTCCGGGCATTCTGGGCATCCTTCAGCGACTCGGGGGCATACTGATCCGACTGGTCGGCAGCGGCCTGGTCGAGGGCGGCGTTGGCCGCATCGACGTCCGCCTTGGGCGGTGATGCACAGCCCGTAACAGTGATCGCGAGTCCCAGGGCAATCGCCCGCAATGCGACAATGACACGCATGGTGTGATTTCCTCCTTCAAGAGTCGAATGAACGTCACTTCCACCTGGTTGCCCGGCACGGGCACGCAGTCCACAGTTCCACGGGGTGGAGCGGATCGAGTTCGCAGTGGCCTGATGTCGACTTGAAGGAACGTCGGCGCGCGAGATCAGACCAACTCAGCGGAAGACAACTCCGTTACACCCAGCCCCAATCGTAGGGGCGGCGAAGCGGGGTGTCTGTCCACTCTTGAACACACTCGAATGCCGATCGGCGATTTGGCTGCCGACTGGCTCGGCGCGAAGGTGTATCGTTGGCAAACACCTCGGCCCGTCGGTGCCCGACGGGCACCGGCGCCGGCTTCAGGTCGTGAAAGGGTGACAGACATGAGACTCGCACTGGTATTGGTGATCGGATCACTACTCGCACCGCAGACCGCAGCGCCCCCTGCGACCGAGGTCTATCTGGCTCCGCTGTCCGGAGGTGGCAGTGGACTGCAGATCGGGGCGCCGATCAACATCAGCAACAGCCCGGAGTACGACAACCAGCCCAGCTTCCTGCCGGACGGTTCTGCGATCCTCTTTACGTCGCGCCGCGACGGCAAGCAGACAGACATCTACCGGTATGACATCAAGACGAAGCTCGTCACGCAGCTGACGCACACGGCCGAGAACGAGTACTCGCCGCTCGTCACGCCGGACGGCAAGACGTTTTCGACGGTGCGTGGCGACAAACAGGAACTCTGGCGCTTCGATTTCGACGGATCGAACCCGCGCCTGGTGTATGCGCACAAGGGACTCATCGGCTACCACGTCTGGATCGACGACCATCGCCTGGCGGTGTTCGTCCTCGGTGTGGATGGCAGCCCGGCCTCGCTGCAACTGGTCGACACGAGGGCGGACACGGCCGAGGTGATTGAGCCCAACATCGGCCGGTCACTCCTGATCCGCCCAGGGCAGAAGACGGTCAGCTTCATCGGATATCCGCCCGGTGCGGCGGCGGTGGTCAAGCAACTCGATCCGGTGACGAAGAAGACGACGACCCTCACCGAGGGGCTGGGGGGAAGCGACTACCTCGCGTGGCTGCCGGATGGCCGCATGTTGATGGCGACGGGGACGAAGATCTCGATCTGGCGCGACGCGGCCGGCGGCTGGACGGAGGTCGGCGATTTCGCATCGGCCGGCTTAACGAAGATCACCCGTCTCGCGGTGAGTCGGGACGGCAAGTGGCTGGCTCTTGTTGCCGAACCGGCCGCAGCCTCTGGCCAGGAGACGAGCCGGTCGAAACCGAGGGCGCGCGATCTCGGCGTGCCGTTTGACGGGACTCCCGGCCCGCTCAATGCGATCACCGACGTGGCTGGCGTCACCGTGGGCCACACGACGCTCATTTCCGGCGACGGCAAGCTCGTGGTTGGCAAAGGCCTCGTTCGCACGGGCGTCACCGCCGTCCTTCCTCGCGGTAATCGCTCCATGGCGGACCCTGTGTTCGCGGGCTGGTTCTCGCAGAACGGCAATGGCGAGATGACCGGCACCGCGTGGATCGACGAGTCGGGCTTCCTCGAAGGTCCCGTGATGATCACCAACACCCACAGCGTGGGCGTGGTGCGCGACGCGGTCGTTCAGTGGCGCGTCGCCCATGGCCAGCCCGACGCGAGCGGATACTGGTGGTCGCTTCCGGTGGTGGCCGAGACATGGGATGGCTGGCTGAACGACATCAACGGCTTTCATGTGAAGCCCGAGCACGCGTTTCACGCGATTGATTCCGCCCGGTCAGGGCCGGTCGAAGAGGGGAGCGTGGGAGGCGGCACGGGCATGGTCTGCAACGGCTACAAGGGAGGCATCGGAACGTCCTCACGCGTGCTGACCGCAAAGGAAGGCGGCTACGTCGTCGGAGTGCTCGTCCAGTGCAATTACGGCTCGCGACGGAACTTTCGCGTCGCGGGAATTCCGGTGGGTCGTGAAATCACCACGGCGGATTCGTCCACGTATCAGCCTTCATCCATCTCCGAGCAGGGCTCCATCATCATCGTCGTGGGCACCGATGCGCCGCTGCTTCCCACCCAGCTCAAGCGCCTCGCCCGCCGCGCCACGCTCGGCCTCGGCCGCAATGGCAGCATCTCGGGAAACGGTTCCGGCGACATCTTCATCGCCTTTTCCACCGCGAACGCCGGAGCGTTCTCGTCGACCACGCCCGTGGACGTGAAGATGGTTCCCAACGACGCCCTCGATCCTGTCTTCGCCGCCACCGTCGAGGCGACCGAGGAAGCCATCATCAATGCGATGATCGCCGCCGAGTCGATGACCGGCATTGACAATCACCACGTCTCCGCCCTGCCGCACGACCAACTCAGGGCCGTTCTCGAGAAATACAATCGCCTCAACAAGTAGGAACACGACTGAGTCCGTGCCATCACGGTCTCACCAGACATTCCTCGCCGCCTGCGGCGGAAGGCGATACAGTCATCCATGACCGGCCCACTTCCGCCGGAGCCAAGGTCCATGATCAGGATTGCCGACGACATCGTATTGGACGAACGCGCGGTGAAGGAGCGCTTCGTCCGGGCGTCTGGCCCCGGCGGCCAGAACGTCAACAAGGTGGCCACCGCGGTCGAACTGCGCTTCGACGTGCGCGGATCGACGCTGCCGCCCGCCGTCAAGCAGCGCGTGATCGAACTGGCGGGAAGCCGCGTGACCGCCGACGGCGTGCTCCTCATCGACAGTCGAGAGCATCGCACGCAGGGCCAGAATCGTGAAGCCGCCCTGGCCCGGCTCGTCGCGTTCCTTCAGCGAGCCGCGAGGCGGCCGAAGACGCGGCGCCCCACCCGGCCAAAGGCCGCGGCGCGCGAGAAGCGGCTGGCGACCAAGAAGAGACGGAGTGCGGTCAAGGCGCTGCGAACTGGCAAGGACAGAGACTAATGACCGCTGCATAAAGAATAGTACAATGTTCTTCGAGGTGCGCGATGCCCGGCGGATCGGTGGACAGAAGGCGTTGAAAGTGCGCGTCTCGCCGGGGCGCCCACCGCGGCTGTCGCGGGTCGAGGGGCGCAGGCTGGTGTCGGTGTTGCTCAAAGGGGCGCTGGCCGCCGGCCATGCCAACCAGTTGTGGACGACGGCTCGGGTGGCGGCGGTCATCTCGAAGCAGTTCAGCGTGCGCTATCACCGCGATCACGTGGGCCGGCTCCTGCACGCGCTGGGCTGGAGCCACCAGAAGCCGCAGAAGCAAACGCTTGAGCGCAACAAGGCGGAAATCCGCCGCTTCATCCGGGAGGACTGGCCGCGGGTAAAACAAACGCCAAGCGGTTGGGCGCGCACCACGCGGCTGCATTACCCACTCGGCCCTTCCCCCTTTTTTTGCGCTGAATGTGCCATTCTTTATGCAGTTGTCATTAGACGACCGTCGCCAAGTACTTGCGCCGCCACCGGAGGACGCCGCCCTCGCAGCGAGAGGAGCGCTCGTGTGAACGCGGGGGCCACGATCCGCTCCTCCGCTCCTCTTCTTCAACACCTGACACCGTATCAGGGATGCCGCGTCGTCGCGCGCGGACTGATGTAGGTGCCGCCGGCCAGGACGGCGCGAATCGCCTCGACGAGCGATTGCGCCGCCTCGCCCTTTGTGACGTATCCGCTGGCGCCGGCCGCCAACGCCCGCCGCACGACGGCCGCCTCCTCGTGCATCGAATAGACCACCACGCGAAGGCCCCTGCGACAAAGCGTCGCGATCAACTCGAGGCCGCTGGCCGGCCCCAGCGTGAGGTCGAGGACGACCACTTGCGCTGATGCGAGGCCCGGATGGGCCA
Organism: Acidobacteriota bacterium; assembly: GCA_026393755.1. Lineage (NCBI taxonomy): Bacteria > Pseudomonadati > Acidobacteriota > Acidobacteriota bacterium. The sequence continues at coordinate 226,781 of JAPKZO010000005.1, read as the reverse complement.
ACATGGCCTGGGCACCGTCCGCCTCGCCGCCAATCGCGAAGCCGGCCTGTTCGAGCAGCAATGCCAGTCCTTGCCGAACGAGCGGATGATCGTCGACGAGAAAGATGCTGACGCGAGGTCGCGATCGATCGTTCATCTTTCGTCCGGGCGTGGCTCCGCAACAGGAGCCACACCCGTCCCGAGGTTGAGGGAATGGCGGTTACTTCAAGCCCAGATCCACCGTGTGAGAAACGCCATCGCCCAGATTGAAGGAGATCCGGTAGGTGCCCGAACTCAGTCCCTTCGTGCTCCAGTTGTAGATGTACTGGCCGCTGGCCGCGTCGTACCGGAACAGGTTGCCGGTCGTGGCCGCTGCGGTCGAGTTGGCCTCCACGTCCGAGCCGACGATCCCGTTGCTGACCTTGGCGTAGGAGAGCGTGGCGGCCAGCGTGGTGATGCCCGCGCTGGCGCCCGTGAGTGCGAACTTCACCGGCACCGTGCTGCCCGCCTTGAAGATCGAAGCGCTGACGCCGCTGGCGTTGGGCGGATCAATGGGCTGCAATACGCCGGACCAGGAGTATAGGATTGTGACCACCACCACATCGGTCGCCGTTGCTCCGTAGGAGTCGGTGACTGTCAGCGTGATGGTGTGCGTGCCGGTGGCCAGGGTCAGGGACGGACTGGCGCCACTGGGGATCGGGGTCCCGTTCTCGCTCCACGCGTAGGTCAACGCATCGCCGTCCGGATCCGAGGAACCGGAGCTATTCAGTGTAACCGTAGTTGATCCGCCAGTTGCCGTCACGTTCTGGTCCGGCCCGGCGTTGGCGACAGGCGCGGAGTTGGGCTCTGGAGCCACATTGACAACGACATCATCCGTGGCGGTGGCTCCGTACGGGTCGGTCACCGTGAGCGTGAAGGTGTGCATGCCCGCCGCCAGGTTCACAGTCGGCGTGGCGGTTGTGCCTAATGTGCTGGCGCCTTCCTGCCAGAGGTAGGTGAGCGCATCGCCGTCCGGGTCGGACGAGCCCGAGCCGTTCAGCGTGACGGCGGCCGTGCTGGTGGCCGGATCACCGTCGTGCGGCACGGCCGCGGTGTGGTCCGAACCTGCATTGGCCACAGGGGCACTATTCACCAGTTCGAGCGCGCCGATGTCGTAGCCTCCGCGCTGGGGACGGGCGACGCCGCGCTGGTCGGTCGTCACTGGCGCGCCGTCAATGTCGGTGGCGCTGCCCGCGTCAATGGCCGGGCTGCCCGCCAGCAGCGCGTGAGTGAAGGTCAGGCCGCCGTTGTCGGCCAACGGCCCCAGCATCGGGTCAGTGTTGATCCGGTCGGTCGGGTCGGTCAAGAGGCCGGCGCCGTCATCGCTACAGAGGTTGTAGCCGTAGGACTGGAACATGCCGCCGGCGTAGAATAGGTTCGCACCTGAAGGGCCGGCCTTGAGGATGGTGTTCTTGATGCTCACCGGCCTCGCGCTTCCACCCGTGTACATGTTGCTCCAAATGCCGCCGGCCTGGACGTCGGCCCAGTTGCCGTTCAGAGTGCTATTGTCCACGGTCAGCCATCCAGCCCCGGAAGTGGCTATCGCGCCGCCGTAGCCAACGCCAGAAACGGTCGTAGCCGAGTTGCCGCTCAGGGTGCTGTTCTTGACAGTCAAAAAGGCGTAGGCCATAGGGGCATTGCAGGCGATGCCGCCGCCGTAGGCTTCTGTGCTACCCGAAACGGAGTTGCCGCTCAGGGTGCTGTTCTCCACGGTCACCCAGGCTTGGGCCATGGAGGACCCAGCTGCCCAGACATAGATGCCGCCGCCTCTGGCACTAGCGCCACCGGAAACGGAGTTCCTGCTCAGGGTGCTGTTGGCAATCGTCAGAATCCCCCTGGCGCCTTCCCCATGTCTGGCATAGAGGTAGATGGCTCCGCCGAATCTCCCAGCGGTGTTTTCGGTCAGGGTGCTGCTCTCGATCGTGACTGTTGCGGGGGCGTCATAACTATTTGAGAAAATTGAGATGGCGCCTCCGCCTGCGTTTGCAGAAGTAGCCGGATCGGTAACCGAGTTGCCGCTCAGGGTGCAGCCGATGATGGTCAATGTTGCGTAGTTCATGTTTTCGACGCCGCCGCCTCGGTAGGTGGCGGAGTTATCCCTCAGCGTGCAGTCTTGGATCGTCAACGTCCCCGCGTTTTCGACGCCGCCGCCACTAGATTCGTTCGCGAACCCATTGGCGATGGTCAGGCCGGAGATCGTCACGATCTTGCCCCCGCTGATGTAAAACACCCTGGTCGCATGCTGGCCGTCCACGGTCAACTGGTCCCGGCCGGGACCCACGATGGCCACGCTTTTGTCCACGACCAATTGGCCGCTGGTCAGCGAGATCATGGCCGGCGTGGTGAGCGCGAAGCTGATGGTGTCGCCGTCCACCGCGCTGGCCAGGGCGGCACGCAAGGTGCCGGCGCTGCCATCATCGAGCGGGCTGGTGACTGTGATGGTGGCCGCCGAGGCGGTCTGCGCCGCGCAGAGCGCCAGCATCAGAACGACGAACTGAAATTTGATTGCTTTCACCTGACTCCTCCTCGGGTCTGTTTTTCCTGATGGTCCCGCTTCTTTCGGTTCGACCAAATGGAGCGACGACCTTGGGAGGGAGTATCGCTGGAGACGGGTTCGGCTCTGAGCGGGAAAACTCGTCAACAATGAGAGGGAATTCCCTCTCACCTGCGGCGCTAGAGGGAACGCCGCTGACGGTCGGAAATGGCGTGCCGCCGGAGCTCTTTCATGCCGGCCAGACCCATCTTGTCCATCAGGCGCGTGCAGTAGGTTTCCACGGTGCGCGGGCTGACGTGAAGCCTGGCCGCGATCTCCTGGGCGTCGCAGCCCTCGCCGAGCAGGTCATACAGCTGTTCTTGTTGCCGGCTGAGGTCCGGGTCGGTGACGCGCTGCGCCAGTCCTGAGGCGGCTCTCGGGCTGACATAATCTCCGCCGTCCAGCACCGTGCGGATCGCCGCCACCAGCGATTGCGCGGCTTCGCGTTTCGTGATGTAGCCTTTGGCCCCGGCCGCCAGCGCACCCCGCACCACGGCCGCGTCCTCGTGCATGGAATAGACGACGACGCGGATACCCTGCCGGGACAAGACCGGAATCAGGTCCAACCCGTTCGCCCGATCCAGCGAGAGGTCGAGAATGGCGACTTGCGCGGCAGCCAGACCCGGATGGGCCAACGTGGCCTTGATACTCTCCGCCTCGCCGCCGACCGCGAATCCGGCCTGTTCGAGCATCACGGCCAGCCCCTGCCGGACGAGCGGATGATCGTCCACGAGAAAAACGGACACACGCTGGGGTGCATCGTTCTTCATGCGGAATGGCCCTTCGCGGCTTCGTCGGGCACACGGCAGGTCACGACGGTACCGCCATCGGTTGGATGCTCAATCGTCAACGTCCCGCCGATGATATCGGCGCGATGCGCCATGAGTCGCAGGCCCATGCCGCCGACCTTGGTCTCCCCAGCGCGACGGTTCCCGATGCCGTCATCGCGGATGCGAAGTGTGAGTGAGTCCGCCAGTCCCAAGAGCTCCACCTGAATCCGGTGGCAGCGCGCGTGCTTGACGGCGTTACCCACTGACTCCTGGGCAATCCGATAAAGGTGCTGGGCATGATGCGGATCGGAGACGGCGACCGGACCGTCGCTCCGAACATCGCAGGCCACGCCCGCGGCATCCTGGGTGCGCTGAGCCAGACGCTGCAGCGCCGAGATGAGCGAATCCGGATCCAGATCCACGGGACACAGCCCCTTGGCCACGTCGTAGGCCATGCCGATGGAGGCTTCGATCATGGAACGCACGTGGCCGGTCGCACCGGCCTCCGGCAGGTTCTGAGAAACCAGCTGATTTTCGAGGGCGGCGCAGTGCAACTGTACCGCGGTGAGATGCTGGCACACACCGTCGTGCAATTCCGCGCCCAGCCACCGTCGCTCGTCCTCGGCAACCCGGAGGATTTCGTGCTCGAGATCCCGGCGCATGGTGGTTTCGTTTTCCAGTTTGCGCCGTGCCTGCCGCTCCGCCGCCAGGGTCCGCGTTTGCAGTGCCACAAACCGCGTGAACAGTACCATCAGCGGGATGAGCGCCGCGAACAACATCAGTCCCTGAACCAGCCAAAACCCGGGATTGATACTGTTCTCGTGAATGATGCGCCAGCGCAACAGCATCCCGTTCCCTGCCAGAACCGTAAACGCCGCCAGCATCAGGGTGGTAACGGCAACGGCAATCCAGCCCTCCGGTGAACCAAGCAGGACCACCGCCATCAGGGGGAGCAGCAGCAGCAAAACGCGGCCATGTCCAACCAGCCCGGTCAGCACGAGTTGCTCGGCCGCCAGCACGTAAAGGCCAGAGAGAAGAATGGCCGCGCGCCAGCGGTAGTGCTGCCGCCGGATCAGAAGCGCCACCAGCAACGGACCATACACCGACGCCAAAAGCCACCGGGCCGGCCACGGAAATGGAAAGGATCTTTGCAGGAAGCCGTACGCGACCACCGGCAAAATAGTGGCGGCGCCGACGACCACAACCGCATGGGTGGCAGCCGCCCGCCACGCTCCCTCAGCCGCACCACCTTCCTCGCGAATGGGAGCTACATCAGTCGACATGGGTCATGGAATGCAAGGCACCGCCTGCGATTTCGCAGGTGGCAATGGCAGAGCATACCCCGTCAGATGATCCGAAGGAAAGTCCCGTTCCCGCGTCACGGGACACGCCGTTGCGGGCCCCGGCGGTTCTGATCCTCGCCGGTTACATGCTCTTGCGCCGCAAGGGCGCGAAACCGAGCGTGGGACGAGGGCTGGTCGCTGTTCAGCGGGGCGACCTCCTGCGCCCCGGTCTCCGGCGTGTGGCTCTGCAGGACATCGGTCTTGCGCAACTGGCGTTTCAGCTCGCGTAGTACATCTCATGCTCCCAGCGCCGCTCATGCGACGTTGGCCCCGCACGCGGCCACCAGATCGCGAAGCACATCCATCGCGCGACCGCCGACGTCTTGCCGGTCGAGCACGGCTCACTCTACGCGGCTCTCCACCGCATGGACGATCCGTCGCGGTGGCCATCGGCGCGCCTGCTAGCGTCGTTGGCGTCGCGCCTGCTCTCGAACCAGTTGTTCGGCGTCCACCTCCGCGGGCCGCTCCGATGCTGACCGCGCGCCCCTGATGAAACCGGGATAGCGAGGCCCGGTGCATCAACCCGATGGAACACCCAGGACGACCAACGATCGAGACCCCACTCAGACATCCGCACCTTGCCCCCGCAGGTCGAGAGACAAAACGTGTGTCTGTCTTCATCCCCATCAATCGCGTGTCGCCGCATTTCTATTGGTTCGCGTTTCCTTCGTGGGGAATGCGCTTATTCTGGGCCTAGTTCACCCGCCCGCTGAGCGATCGGCGGGCATCCAGGCGGCCGATCGCGACGAGGATGCCGAAGATGAGCGCCTCGGGCCGCGGCGGACAGCCGGGAATGTAGACATCAACGGGGAGCACCCGATCGACACCGCCGGCGCTGGCGTATCCTTCGCCGACGATGCCCCCTGAGGCCGCGCATGCGCCGACCGCGATCACGATGCGCGGATCGGGGATGGCCTCGACGGTGCGGCGGACGGCCGTCTCGAGGTTTCGCGTGACCGAGCCGGTCACGATCACTCCGTCCGCGTGTCGCGGTGACGCGACGAAATCGATGCCGAGGCGACGCACGTCGTACACCGGGTTCAGCAGCGCCGTCAGTTCCCAGTCGCAGGCGTTGCAGGATCCCGCATCGAGGTGGCGCAGGTGCAGCGACCGTCCGAGCACGCGGCGGATTTCCGCCTTCGCCAAGGCTACGGCGGACAGGTCCGCGGTCGCCAAGGCTACGGCGGACAGGTCCGCGGTCGCCAAGGCTTCGGCGGACAGGGCCGCGGTCGCCAAGGCTACGCCGGACTCGTCCGCGCTGGCCAACAACCCTGCGGCGGACTCGTCGGCGACCACCTCGACTCGCAGGCCGTCTCGACTGTGCGCCGCGAGTTCAAAGTCCCTCCCCATCGTCACGGCATCTCCCCACGAAGCCTCGGCACAGCGGCCACAGAAGACGCATCGCGCGAGGTCGACGGCGACGTGTCGGCCACTGCCGTCAACGCGCTCAGCAAGCGCGCCCGCCGGGCACGCGGTGGGAGGAGGCAGGCGGCTGCCCGGACGAAGGACGGGCGCTCCGCGAAAGCGATCGGGCGCGACGGCCGGTTTCGCCGGATAGCGTGTCGTCACCACTCCGGTGCGAAGCGCGTTCATGACAATTCGCAGCATGTCAGCGATCCGTGCACGAATAACAGAGCTCGAAGCTCTTGTTGACGAGCGGGAAGTCCGGGACGATCGCCGTTTCGGCGGCCAACGCGACGGCGGGCCAGTTGTGGTAGCTCGGAGATCGCAGGTGGTAGCGATCCACGCGGCCGCAAGCATCGGTGCGAAGCCAGTGAACCGCCTCACCTCTGGGTGATTCGATCGCCGAGATCCCAATCCGTTGACCTGGCAGCGGCTCAGCGATCGTCACCTGCAGCGGCCCCGGTTCAAGCCGCCGGATGAATTCGCCGATCAGCCGGATCGACTCCCGCGCCTCGAGCGCGCGAACCGTCATGCGGGCCATCACGTCGCCCTCCGATGCGGTCGCGACGTGCAGGTCGGGCGGCATCGCAGTCGCGAACGCGCCGTGAGGGTGATCCCGCCGCGCGTCCCGATCCACGCCGCTTGCCCGCGCCCCCACGCCGGCGACGGCGAGATCCCGCGCAGCCTGCTGTGGGAGGACGCCAGTACCGTCGAGACGATCGACGATCGAGGGATTCGCTTCGATGCGCCCCATCAGGTAGTCGAGCCCGACAAGCGTCTCCTGGAGCGTCGCGCGGAGAACAGGAACGAGGCTGTGCGAGAGATCGAGGCGGGCACCGCCAGGCACGACGATCCCGCGGAGGAACCGATTGCCGGCGAGTCGTTCGTTGGTCTGCTGAAGTCGTTCCTTGAAGCGGGCGCCGGCAGCGGTGCCGAAGTGGAACGCGGCGCCGGCGCAGATGTTGCCGATGTCGCCGACATGGTTGTACAGCCGCTCCAGTTCGAGCGCGATCCCGCGGATGAGCCGGGCCCGCGGCGGGATGTCCACGCCGGCAATCTGCTCGAGGGCTTCGCAGTAGCCCAGTCCGTGCGCGACCGAGCAGACCCCGCAGATCCGCTCCGCGACGTAGAAGGCATCGAGAGGAGAGAGCCCCTCCATGCGCTTTTCCAGTCCGCGATGCGTGTAGAACAGGCGTGCGTCGAGATGGAGAACGGTCTCGCCGACCGAGGTGAAACGGAAGTGCCCCGGCTCGATGATGCCCGCGTGAATCGGGCCGACCGGGATCTCGAAGACGCCCTCGCCTTCGCCGACCAGGTGCGGGAACTCGTCGGCGGCTTCGACGGGAACACGCCGCGACCCATCGAACGCCTTGCGAAGCGGGAAGACGCCCGGCGGCCACCCGTCGTGGACCACGAGCGTGCGGGGATCGGGGTGTCCGACAGGGACAATCCCGAACAGGTCCCGCATCTCACGCTCGTGCCAGTTTGCGGCCGGGACCGCCCTCGTCAGGGAGGGCACCTCCGGGCGCGCCGGGTCCACCGAGATCAGCAGTGTCACAAACCGATCAACCTGGGCGCGGTCGCCCCGGGCGGCCGGCTCCTCGCCTTCACTTTTCGAGCCTGGGCGAGGCTCGCCGAAGCCTGGTGACGGCTCGAAGATATAGCGCACCTTCAGATCGCCATCCGGCGTCATTGTGTCGTCGGTGGCGACGATCGTGGCCAGCGCCATCGCGAACGGTCCGATGAGCACGTCGGCCGCCGCCGGAAGATCATGCGGGCGACCGAGGCCGACGGTCAGATCCGATGGGCGCGGGCCGGCCTCGGCCTCGACGGATCCGCCCGTCGACGCCCGCAGCGCGCTGGTGAGGGTTGCATCAGTCAACGATGATCTCCGTGGCGCGATGGAGGAGTCCGTCCAAGCTCCCGGGGATGGTGAGGCCGAGCAGGATCATCATCGCCGCAAGCAACATCATTCCGAGCAGTGGCGACCAGGCCTCGGGTTCCCGGCTGGCTGCGGCGCTCGGTTGGCCGAATACCATCGCCCCGACATGGTGGAGCAAGCCGGCGAAGATCACGACGACCATCGCGAGGAAGATCGCGACCGCGACGAGGTGCCCGTGGCCGATTCCGGCGCGCAGCACCATCAGCTCGCTGACGAAGATCGAGAACGGCGGCACGCCGGCGAGCGACAGCGCCGCGAGCATCAGGAGCGTCGCGCCGACGGGCGCCACCGCCAGCAAGCCGCGGATGGCCCGCATGTCGCGTGTGCCGTAGCGCGCAATCGCCTTGCCGGCGGCGAAGAACGCGAGGGCCTTCGTGACGCCGTGGTTCACCACATGCAGCAGGGCGCCGTAGGTCCCGACAGGGCCGCCGAAGCCGAGGCCGAGCGCCACGATCCCGACGTGCTCGACGCTGTGATAGCCGAGGAGGCGCTTGATGTCGTGCTGAGCCAGGATGAACGGCGTCGCGACGACGATCGAGGCGAGGCCGAAGATCAGCAGCACCCCCTCCGGGAATGACGGCCCGCACGCGGCGGCGGCGATCGTCTGGAACCGGATGATACCAAGGAGGGCGCACTTGATGAGCGCGCCCGAGAGCAGCGCCGAGACCGGTGTGAGCGCCTGGCTGTGGGCGTCAGGCAGCCAGAGGTGCATGGGCGCGAGACCCGCCTTGGTGCCGTAGCCGACCATCACGAAGATGAAGCCGATCCGGACGATCCCCGGGTCGAGCGTGGGTGCGACCTTCATGATCGCCGACCAGTTCATCGCGCTCGCGCCCGCGCCCACGTGTGCGGCGGCCGCCGCCGCAAACACCAGCACCGTGCCGAACAGGCCAAAGGAGATGCCGATGGTCGTCACGATGATGTACTTCCACGCCGCCTCGAGACCGTGGTGATGGCCGTGGTAGCCGATGAGGACGGCCGAGGTGATCGTCGTGCCTTCCATCGCGATCCACAGCACGCCGAGGTTGTCGGCAAGGACGGTCACGACCATCGTCGCGACGAAGGCGTGCACGAGGGCGAAGTAGGACCGCAGCAACTCCGGCTTCATGTTGCCGACTGCCACCGCCTGCTTGAGCCACCCGACCGTGTAGATGGAGACGGCCAGCGTGAGGAAGACGACGAGGAGGAGAAAGACGAGCCCGAGATCGTCGATGCGCAGGACGCCGAACGCACGCGGGCCGCCCGTCGCGACCTGGTTGGCGAGGACGAGCGTGAGCGCGAACAGGACGCCCGAGCCACCCACGTCGAGGGCCGAGAGAATGCGGCGGTCTCGCGTCGTCAGCATGAGCAGCGCCGTGACGGTCGGGACGAGCGGAAGGACCCAGAGGAGCGTCTCAGCCATGGATCATCCCCTCAACCGGTCCAGGTCCGCGATGTCGGCGTCGACCGTCGAGCGGACACGGAGCACCATGATCGCCATGACGAGCGCGGCGAGGATGACGTCAAGGATCACGCCGATTTCGATGATGAGCGGCATGCCCGCCGTCACCGACATCGCCGTGAAGAAGATGCCGTTTTCCGACGCGAACAGGCCCACCATCTGGGTCAGCGCCGTCTTTCGCGTTGCCATCACCAGCACGCCGGTCAGCGTGAGAGCGATGCCGACCGGCAGGGCATTGCCGGTGATCGCCTGGCGCACGGGGTCGAGCGAGGCGCTCAGTTGGAATGACGCCACCACGATCGCCACCGCCAGCGCGAGTGTTGCGGCGATCGGGATGACCGGCTCCACCTCGCGCCGGACGTTCATGCGCCGGACGACCCGGTGCAACACCCACGGGAGCAACGTGGCCTTGACGACCAGCGTCACCCCGGCGATCACCCAGAGGTCCGCGTTGTCGGTGGCGGTTGCGAGGACGCCGGCCGCGATGGCGATCAGGAGCGACTGGGCGGCCACAGCGTAGATGGCCCGGTAGATCTGACCCGCCGCGACGATGAGGATCATCGTGAACAGCAGCAGCGCGCCGATGTCGTCGATGACGACGTGGACCGTCTCGGCGCTCACAGGATCCTCAACGCGAGCGCGACGAGTGCGCACACGAAGCCGACGCCGAGGTACTGCGGCACCCGGAAGAGCCGGAGCTTGGCGTAAGACGATTCAACCAGCGCGAGGTAGATCGCGAGCACGAGGATCTTCACAACGAACGCGCCGGCTCCGAAGAGCAGGCTTGCAGCAGCCCCGCCGACACTCGGGCCGACCGGAAAGAAGAGGGCCGACACGAGGCCGAGCGTCACGATCTGTCGTGTGTGCGAGGCGAGCAGCATGCAGCCGAGCCCCGGTCCGGAGTGCTCGAGCAGCATGCCTTCGTGCAGCATGGTGAGCTCGAGGTGGGTGTCCGGATTGTCCACGGGGATGCGGCCCGTTTCTGCAGGCAGCAGCACGAGCATGGCGGCGAAGCCGAGGAAGTCCGCCGCGCGCCAGGCGAGCAACCATGACGTCCCGCGGTGCGCCGCGAGGGCGCCAAGTTCGGTCGTCCCTCCCGCCACCGCGGTCGAGAACACGACCATCATCAGCACCGGCTCGACCAGCGGCGCGACCGTCATCTCCCGCGAGGCCCCCATGCCGCCGAATGCGCCGCCGGCGTCAAGCGCACCGACCGCTGTCAGGAAACGAGCCAGCGCGAGCAGCCCGAGCAGCATCAACGCGTCGCCCAGCGGAAACGCCGACGGTCCAGCCCGGAGGACCGGAACCAGTGCGCCGGCAGCCACGGTGGCTGCCAGCACGAGCACCGGAATCGATCGGAAAAAACCCGAGGCCGTGTCCGCCTGCACGGTGCCCTTGCGGAACAGTTTGCTGAGATCGCGATACGGCTGAAGGACTCCGGCTCCCTGTCGGCACTGGAGCCGCGCCTTGATCTTCTGGATGATGCCGGTGACGAGTGGCCCGAGCAGCACGAGGAGAGTCATCTCGACAAGCACGAGCTCGAGCGGTCTCTCGCCGGTCATCTGCGCTCCACGCCGAACAGCAGCAGCGCCACGACCAGAGCGGCGAGCACAAACCCGATGTACCCATGGATGCGGCCCGTGCTGCGGGCGCGAATCGCCTGCGAGAGTGCCGAGATGTCGCGCTCCACGCGGTGGTAAATCTGCGTCTCAGCCAGATCCACGATCTCCCCGGCGTAGTGGATGCGCCCGACCACGTAGGGTGTTCCTGCCGTCTCGCGCGTGACCTCGCGGCGAGGGTGGTAGAGCGCCGCGAAGACGAGCCGGAGGGGCTTGGCGAACGCGGTCGCCGTGTAGTCGAACCGTGCCGTGGGGCTCATCCCGCATGTCCACGTCGGCGCTGTGCGAGAGGGGCCCTGCCGCCATCCCCGGCGCAGGACCCACGCCATCGCCGTCAGCGCGACGAGGAGCGCCGCCACCATCGTCATGGAAATGGCCGTGGCCTGTGTCCAGCCCGGCGTCAACGCCGTCGACAGCACGAGCGGTCCCCGCGCCGTGACAACCGCACTCGCCCCTGGGCCCTGGAGCAGTTCAGAGGTCGGCGCGTCGAGCAGGCGCATCACATAACCTGGCACCACGCCGAGAATCACGCACATTGCCGCAAGCCACCCCATGCCCGCGATCATCGACGACGGGGCCTCGGTGGCGTGCTCGGCTTGAGACGTTCGCGGGCGGCCAAGAAACGTGACGCCGAACGCCTTGACGAAACAGGCGGCGGCGAGGCCTCCGGTGAGCGCCAGCATCGCGGCGGAGAAGACGATGACCAGTCCGGCCGGACCATGGAGTCGGCTGGCGCCGCCCAGCAGCGCCTGGAAGGTGAGCCACTCGCTGACGAATCCGTTGAGCGGGGGGAGGGCCGAGATCGCGACCGCTCCGAGCAGGAACAGCCCCGCCGTCCACGGCATGCGCCGGGCGAGTCCGCCGAGTTCCTCCATGTTGCGGATGTGAGTGCGACAGAGGACGCTTCCGGCGCCGAGAAAGAGGAGACCTTTGAATGCCGCGTGGTTGATCGTATGAAGAAGCGCCGCCGTGAGCGCGACGGTCGCGAGGGCCGCGCCCGCGCCATCCGAGCGCCACAGAATCATCGCGAGTCCCACCCCGATCAGGATGATCCCGATGTTCTCGACGCTGTGAAACGCGAGCAGGCGCTTGAGGTCATGCTGCTGGAGCGCGTAGAGCACACCGAGGACGGCCGAGATCGTGCCCAGGACGAGCACCGTCCATCCCCAGGAGGACGGAAGCGGTCCGGCGGGTGGAGCCAGCAGATCGAAAGCGAAGCGCAGGATCCCGTAGATCGCGACCTTGAGCATGACGCCCGACATCAGCGCCGACACGTGGCTCGGGGCGGCAGGGTGCGCGCGAGGGAGCCAGACGTGGAGAGGAACCACGCCGGCCTTGGTGGCGAAGCCCCCGAGCGCCAGGAAGAACAGCGTCGTTCGTGTCGTGGGATCGAGGCCAGCCGCCGCCGCGCGAAGCGCCGCAAAGTCGAACGCCCCCGCCCGCTCGGTCAGGGCGAGGAACGCGACCAGGAGCAACGCCGTCCCTCCGTGGGCCATCACCATATAGAGGAGACCCGCCCGGGCGTTCTCGCCGTCCCGGTCGTCGGAGACGACCAGGACGTAGCTGGCGAGCGTCATGCCTTCCCAGCAAAAGAGGAAGGTCAGCGCATCGCCGGCGCAGCAGGCGAACGCCATGCCCGCCAGGAACACATTCAGCGCGAGCACCTGTGCTGCTTGCCGCGCCGGTCCCGCGTCGGGCGAGTGTGCCTGGAGGTATGCCGGGCCGTAGATGGTCGCGGCGACCGCGACGAGGGAGATGACGAGCAGAAAGTAGGCCGAGAGCCCGTCCACCGAGAGCGACAGTCGTGCGAATGGGAAGAGGATCGGCAGAGGCTGGGAGAGCGTGCGGCCTGGTCCGCCGAGCAGCACGCCGAGTGACACGCCGAGGCCGGCCACGGATCCCGCGAGCGCGGCCATGTGACCCACGCGGAGGGCGAGTCGGCCGGACCACCGCGCCAACAGGGACGAAAGCGCCCCTGCTCCATAGCACGCCGCCATCAGACCTGGGCCCAGACCGACGTCCACCTCGCCTCACCCCGATCGGCGCACAACCTCTGAACGACGCGCCGTCGCGGCAACGGGTTACTCGAGGTGAGGCCGCCTGCGCTGTCAGCTACGACGAACGAAAGCCGTCTACGCTGCCAGCTACGGCGAGCCGAGGCCGCCCCGACCGCGGCGACCGCCCATCATCCTACACCCGACGCCGCGCAGATCAAGACGGTGAGCGCAATTGTCTGAACAATCTGACCTCTTGAACGCGATCAGCCCGCGAGCTTGATCGAGTTCAGCTCGCGACCTTGATCGCGATCCGTCTGATCGCCGTTCCTCCGAATTTCGATTCTGTCTTCACCTCAATCCAGCCGTCAGTGCCCGTCATCCTGACGAGCGCGCGGAAGCGGGCCGAATCCCGTCCGCGCAGGCGGAACTCAGTCCTGTTCCCCGTCATGGGTGTGGCGGTGGCCTGGTCATTCAGCGGGTCCACTCGCAAGGCGCCTGCCGGCAAGTCGACCAGCGCGACGTTGGGTGACGTGGCGATCGAGAGTCTGTCGCGCACCGCGCGCTTGAGTTGGAGCGACCGGTCGGAGAATGTCGGGTACACCCGGTCGTTCTTCACGACCGCATCCACCCAGAACAGATCTCCGGTCGCCGGCGTCACCGTCACGGCGTCGATCTCGATCTTCGGGAACTGCGCGGCGCAGTACAGCGCAAAGTGCGTCTGACGCAGCGCTTCCGTCTCCATGTAGGGCGCCGGCGGCGTCCGGCCGGTGTGCTTCTTCGACGTGCCTCCGATCCAGACATCGCCGAGATCAGGATGATGGAACTTGCGCGGCGTAATCCATCCTTCACCGGCCAGATCGGCGTCAATCCACGCCAGGTACTCCACGTCGTCTACCGTGCCGTCGTTGTTGCGATCCGCGTCGCCCAGCGGCGGGCGCCCCCACAGCTCGATCAGGTAGGAGAACGCACCGAGCATGCTGTACGAGGCGGCCTGCGCCTGCCCCGACAGGCCGCTGAACGTTGGCGTGTAGTCCTTGAGAATGTGCGCGCCCTCGGTGACGATGGCCAGCTGCGAGTCCATGTCGTTCTGGAGGTCGGGCGCGACGACGCGCGAGAAGCGCTGCGCAAAGCGATCGGTCTTGCGCAGCTCGGCAAGCTGCGCGGCGACACGCGCATCCTCTGCCTGCCGCTGTTCGGCCGTCAGATTCGTCCGCGTGTCGGGAGGCGCCATGAACATGATCAGGCGGCCCGTGTTGTGGTAGTGGAAGCTCGCGAAGATGTTCGGATGCTTCAACTGGAACTCGAAGACGTTGCGCGTTTCGCTCTCCGACATCGGATAGGGCCAGCCGGCGTCCAGAGACCAGCCGAAGGGGAAGTTCCGGTTCGGATCGGGACCGCCCAGATCGTCCTCGTTGATCCGGCCGTCGCCATCGTTGTCGTAGCCTTCCATGCCGAGGCGGCGGAACCGCACGACCTCTTCGCGGGGATCGGCCACCGGCACGAAGCGCCGCTTGTCGACCGACAGTTTGAATCCGCCCTTCGGGTCCTCGACCCACATCACCGAGATCTCGCCGTCGCCGTCCACGTCCTCGGTCAGGTCCTCGTCGTAGAGGCCATCGCCGTCGTTGTCCTCCATGCGATACGGCTCGCGTGGATTGTTCTCGGTATTCGGTTCGGTGACGTACGAGTCGTTCCCGTCGACGTTGAGGCCCGGCAGGACATAGAACGTCCGGTGATCGACCAGTTCCTTCACATCCGGATCGTAGTCGTAGCGGGTGAGCAGGTACCACGCCAGATACAGCGAGCAGGTGACGCCATTGACCTCGTTGCCGTGGATGGCGCCATCCACCCACATCGCCGGCTTGGCATCGGCTGGCCCGGTGGACTTCGCCGTGATCGTCAGCAGCCACTGATCACGTCCCATCCGGCTCTTGCCGATCGACGAGAGGTCCGCCAGCCGGCTGTACTGCTTCTGAAGACCCTGCAGGATCTTCGTCTTTTCGATGTAGCCGTAGTACTGCTTCCAGTTGATCGGGAAGTCGCTCTCGCCGTGGTTCCCGGCCGGACTGGTCTGCAGCTTCTGCTGCGGTGCGGACTGGAGTGCGGCGGCGGCCCCGGCCGCGCGCAGGGGATGCCAACCCGAGCCGGCCACGACGAGTCCCAGAGCCAGCACCAGGAGGCCGTTGCGAAGACTGTGTGTGCGCATGGATGTCCTCCTCGGTGTTACTGAACCACCACGTCCTGGACTATCGTGCCGCCCCGCTGGGATGTCAGCACGAGCTTCAGCGGCGCGTCGCCATCGACCGCGACGAGCCACGACACGGTTCTGCTGCTGCCCGACTGGCCGACCGGCGCTGCCGCCGGCCGCTGTTCCCGCATCTGGGACAGCGGGGTGGCCCCGGCCTCGCCGCGACCGCCCCGGCCGCCGCCGCGCGCGCCGGCTGCGCCACCGCGGGCGCCGCGCCCCCCTTCACCTGCTGCGCGTGGGAGCGGCAGTGTCCCCTGGAGCACGCCGATCGCCATCCAGCGCGAGCCCTCGAGGAACGTGACCTTCGCGGCATCGCCCAGCAGCCACACCACGTCCTGACGGTTGCCGCGCAATTCGGTGCCGCGCGCCACCTGCGTCGGCAGAGGGCCGACGTTCTCCACTGTCGCCGTGACCTGCACGACCCGATAGCGGCCGGCCGGTCCGGCTCTCTTCACCACCACCGCGTCGGCAGCCTCGCTGACCGTCGCCTTGGTTGCCTGATTCGTCGTGTAGAGCACGTTCGCGGTCGCGCTCTTGAACTGCACGCGCGGCAGCAGCGAACCCTTGAAGCGCTCGAACTGCCACGCCCGTTCGTATGCCTTCTCCAGCGTCGCTCCCGCGTCCGCGCTCGAGATCTGGGTGCTCATGGCAAACGCGCCGAACTGGCCGTAGGCCCAGTCGACGAACACCCCGAATCCGGCTGGTGCCTGCCGGTCGGAGTTGTACGCGCTCCGCCACACGCGCGATGCGGGTGCCTGGCCGGCCAGTTCCTGGTACTTCTTGCCGAGGACGCCATCGAGAATGGCCGTGTCCCGCGCGTCGACCCGTGCGTCAGGCCACCGGGCAAACGGCCGGATCGAAAAGCCTCCAGTCGCGTCGAACGACTGCACCAGCAGGATGTTGGTGTGATTGGTGAAGAACTCGAGCACGGCGCGCGCCTCGGGCAGAGACGAGGGAAAATCGCCGGTGCCGCCGGGCGTGTTGTCGTCTGTCCACCAGCCCTCGGGGAAATTGTCATTGGCCAGTGCCGAACTGCCCGCGGCCGTGCCCGCCGACGGACTGTCCGGGGCGTCGGGATTCACAATCGGGCAGATGTATAACGCATGGTCATCGACGAGCGTCGTCACATCCGGATCGCTCCCGTATCCGGACAGGAGCTTGTCGATGATGTAGAGACATCCTTCCGCCCCCGCCGGATCGGCGCCGCGCGTGCCTCCGTCGATCCACTGGCCGGGTTTCGCCTGGTAGCGCTTCATCGGCACGACGTTATTGACCACGGGTGTCCGCGGATGCTGGAGCGGGACGAGAGTGTCGATCGGCACCCCCGTCTTCATGTTCGAGATGACCAGGACGTGTATGGGGCGGTTCGCGGCGCTCTTGCCGATTTCCGTCAACTCGGTGAGTCCCGGGTTGGCGGCCGCCACCTTCTTCAGGTAGTCCACCGTGGCCGCGTATCCGCGCGGCGCGGCAAACGTGATCGGCACCCGGACGGCTGAGACTCTCGGCGTGCCAGCCTGTGCGCGTTGTGCAGGCGCATTCTGCGCGGCGACCGTGACGCTGAGCGCCAGGCCGATGGCCATTGCGAGGAATGATTTCATGCGTGCGGCTCCAGAAACGGGGCCGAGGCTGGCCCCTGTGCTTCGCGGCCCGACAGAAGCGTCCAATCCGCTCGCGGCGGCGGGGGACACCGCATCGCGTCGGCCGGGCGAAGCATAGCACGGCTGCCGGCGGATGGAGGAATGGGCTATTGTATGGACGGATATGGACGGAACACACGAGACACCCATGAACACAACTGGTCACGAATCAGCCGCCGCGCGAGACGCCAACGGTCATGCGTTCCATGCCAGACAGAACGATCGAGCTATGCTCGCCGCCATCGCGCGCCGGGCCATGATCGAGCGCGGCCTGGAGCCGGATTTCCCGCCCGCGGCGCAGCGGGAGCTGGCGGCCATCAGCGGGCCTGCCGATGCGGCCGACGGCATACGAGACATGCGCGATCGGCTGTGGGCCTCCATCGATAACGACGACTCCCGCGACCTGGATCAGCTCACCGTGGCCGAGCCCCTCGCCGGCGGCCGGGTCAGAATCCTCGTGGCGGTCGCGGACGTGGACGCGCTCGTGCGGAAGGGCTCGGCGATCGATGGCCATGCGTCGCGCAACACGACCTCCGTCTATACTCCCGCCGCGATCTTTCCGATGCTGCCCGAGGCGTTGTCCACCGATCTGACGTCGCTCAACGAAGATCAGGACCGGACAGCCGTCGTGGCTGACATGGTGTTCGAGGAAGACGGTTCGCTCGCGGCTTCAGACCTCTATCGGGCGCGCGTCAGGAACCGCGGGCAGCTGGCTTACCGGAGCGTCGCGGCGTGGCTGGAAGGCGAAGGCGCGGCTCCCGATCCCATCCGGGCGACGCCGGGTCTCGACGAGAATCTGCGCCTCCAGGACCGCGTCGCGCAGCGGCTGGTCGAGTTGCGGCACCGCCACGGCGCGCTCAGCCTCGCGACGACAGAAACAAAGGCGGTCTTCGATGGAGATGCGCTCTCGGATCTCGACCTGGATCAGAAGAACCGGGCACAACAGTTGATCGAGGACTTCATGATCGCGGCCAATGGCGCGACCGCGACCTACCTTGAATCGAAGGGGTTCCCGTCGCTTCGCAGGGTCCTGAGGTCGCCGGAGCGCTGGGACCGTATCGTGCAGCTCGCGTCCGGCCTCGGAGACCGGCTTCCGGACGAGCCCGACGCGGTGGCTCTCGAGTCGTTCCTGGCCCGGCGACGCAAGGCCGAGCCGGAGAAGTTTCCGGACCTCTCGCTCGCAGTGGTCAAACTGATCGGCAGGGGAGAGTACGCGGTCGATCTCCCCGGCGCCGAACCGCCCGGACATTTCGGCCTGGCGGTGAAGGACTACACGCACTCCACGGCGCCGAACCGGCGGTTCCCCGACCTGGTAACGCAGCGGCTCCTGAAGGCGGCAATCACGGGAGCGCCGCTGCCGTACAGCGTCCCGGAGCTTGTGGACGTGGCAAAACACTGCACGGCGCGGGAGGATGACGCGACGAAGGTCGAACGGCTCGTGCGGAAGTCGGCGGCTGCGCTGCTGCTCTCGGGCAGGATCGGCCAGTCATTCGACGCCATCGTTACCGGCGCTTCGCCGAAGGGGACGTGGGTGCGGATCTTCCAGCCCCCGGTGGAAGGCAGACTGGAGCACGGTTTCCAGGGTCTCGATGTCGGCGACAAGGTTCGCGTCAAGCTCCTCCGCACCGACGTCGAGCGTGGCTTCATCGACTTCGCGCGCACCTGAGTCGCCCCGGCGGCGCGGGAGGGCCGGCGCCCCGGGCCAGGCGTCGGCAGTGTATTTCTTACCGTGACCCGATCTTCGAGAGGGCACGCATCAGCGTGTCCGACGAGAACGGCTTGGTCACCAGCGCGATGACAGACGAACCCAGGTCGGCGGCAGCGTCATTGTCATCAGCAAAACCGGACACACACACCACTGGCACGTCGGGACGGATCGCTTTGAAGCGTTCAATCAAGTCCCGGCCGTGCATTCCGGGCATCACCATGTCGGTCAACAGCACATCGATGGGCACGGACATGTCTTCGGCAATCGCGAGCGCCTCGACGCCGCCCGGCGCTTCGACGACACGATATCCGCGCCGCTGGAGAATCCTCCTCGCGACCGTCCGGACGGACTCTTCATCGTCGACCAGGAGCACAAATCCGGTCTGAGTCGTCTGGCCCTCGACGGCCGGGACCTTGGAAGACGACTTGGTTGCGTCCCCCAGCCGCGGCAACAGCACCGTGAACGTGCTGCCGCGTCCGGGTTTACTCTCGACGGTGACGCAGCCGCCGGTTTCCTCCACGATCTCTCGGACCATCGGCAGCCCCAGTCCCATTCCTCGCTCCTCGGGTCTGGTCGTGAAGAACGGCTCAAACACTCGTGCCTGAACGTCGGCCGACATGCCGACGCCCTCGTCCGTGACGGCGAGGGTCACGTAATCACCGGGCGGGATCGTGCACGTCTTGCCCCTGTCGTCTCCGATCGAGACGTTTGCCGTCCGCACGCGCAGGAGTCCGCCAGCGGGCATCGCATCTCGCGCATTGGTGGCGAGGTTGACCAGTACCTGCTCCATCTGGCCCAGGTCTGCCTTGACGAGCCCGGCGTCCGGATCGAGTTCCAGGCGGACCTCGATGCGGTCAGTCAGCAACTGGCGGAGGATGGGCTGCAGCCCGCGCACAACATCATTGAGATTGAGCGTGCCTCGCTGCACGCTCTGGTTGCGGCTGAGGCCGAGCAACTTCTTGGTGATTCCGGAGGCCTTGTCGGAGGCTTCCTGGATATTGCGCAGATCTGCGGCGGCACTGGTGCCGGCCGGCAGTTCATCGGCCAGCAATTCGGCGTAGCCTCTGATGGCGGCCAGCACGTTGTTCAGATCGTGCGCGAGACCGCCTGCCAGCCGCCCGACCGCATCGAGCTTCTGCGCGTGCATCAGTTTTCGTTCGAGCGCCCGGCGTTCGGTGATGTCGCGGCACGTGAACACCATTCCGGCCACTGCCGGATCTTCGCGCTGGTCGGTCGAGATGACTTCCACGTCGCGCCACTCTCCCGAGGCCGTCTCCACCCGGGTCAGCACGTGAAGGGTCCCGGCGGGAATGCCGCCCGGCGTCGTGGCCAGCGGCGCCGCGTCCTCCAGCGGAAACAGGTCGGTAATCCGCGCGCCGATCCTGAGCGCGGGGTGATCGCCGAACATCCGCACGCCGGACGGGCTGACGTACGAGATGACGCCCGAACCGTCCACGACCAGCACGAGATCCGAGGCGTTGTGAACGAGCGACCGGAACCGCGCTTCCTGCGCGAGTTGGGCCGCGAACAGACGCCGGTTCTCGGCCAGAGCCGCCACCTGCCGGAGAGACAGAAGAACCACCATCGCCAGCGTCGAGATCCCCATCAGCTCGAGGAACTTCCGATCGCCTCCGAGCAACTGGATGACCAGCAGGCCGAACACGCCACCCACCATGACATTGGCGAAGACGCTGGCGCGGAATCCAAGCCCGGGTTCGTCTGCCTGGTCGTCCTCCCGCACCAGCCCGAGCCGATGGCGATGCCAGGCCACGCGCGCGGCTGCCCATTTCAGGACCCACGCGAGGAACCACAGCGCGTCAACCGCATCCCCGACGCGGTACCGCGCCATGTCGCTCAGCCAGTAGTTTCCGATCAGGCTCGACGTGTGTGCCGCCAGCAATATGGCCAGGACGATCCGAATCGTCGCGTCGCGCTTCTGGATGACGCCAACGGCGGCCGACACGAACATCACCCAATCGACCACCATCAGGGCGACCGTGTAACCCCAGACCGGGGCGGCCTGGCTGAACATGGTTCGCACGCCAAAGTGGAACGCGAGGACGAAACCGGCCACGACAATCAGTGCGACATCGAGCCGCGCGCGCTGCCGGCTCCCGGGTTTGGAGGTCCTCGTCGGAAACAGCAGATAGGCGGCAATCGCCAGCAGCGAGTTCAGCGGCTCGATGATGTCGAGCCACGCCGGCGAATGCTGCGGGTTCACCACCAGCAGGTAGAGGGACCAGAGATTGCCCGTTGTCCAGAGCGAGAGAGCGGACAGCGAGAGGAGGTACCAAGCCAGCCGAGTCCGGCGATCGAGAGCAGGAACGCGGCCCACTCGCCAGCAGGCCCAGCCAATCGCCAGACCGAGCGGCACGAAGGCAAAGACGCTGATGATTTCGGTCGCGGCCGTGCCGGGCGTGCGCAGCAGCATCCAGACGAAATACGCGGCTGCGTAGACTGCGGCGGCGTGGTCAGCGACGTAGGCCTTGTTCAGGAACCGGCGCAATGCGTGCTCCCTCATTACCGGCGCCGCCATCGGTCCCGGCACCCTGGACCGACACCCGAACCCGTCGAGGACATGGCGCGCCTGCTCGTCATGCTCAGAGCACTATGCCACGAAGGGCGATTCCCGTGCATGCCCCACAGTGCAAGACAGTTATCACTCCGCACAGGAGCCGACGATCGGCCGAGTTTCCGACATTCTCTCACGCCGGCGGGGTATGATCGTTCGGCATCTACTCAGGACCCGTTCACGCCTCGGGGAGCCGCGCCTGCAGCCAGTCAACAGGACATCAACGTGACGACTCGACACCGTACCACGCTCTCGATTCGCGCGACGCTGCTGGCGACTGCCGCGGCCGTGACGGTGTACGTCGGCGTGATAGGGATGTGGGCCGTTCTGAACCTCGGGGAGTCGGCCGCGGCGGCGGTCGGCGTGTGGGCGCTGGTCGGCCTGGTCCTGCTGATCGGGATGACGCTGGTCATCCACCGCCGCCTGTACACACCATTCGCCGCACTCGACGAGGGCCTGGCGCGTGTGGCGCGCGGGGATTTGGAGACGTCTCTACCGGTCCAGCGCGAGGATGAGCTTGGCCGGCTGACCTCCCAGTTCAACCAGATGACCGAGGGGCTGCGCGGGCGCGCCAGCGATGCGCAGCTGCAAACGGCCCAACTCGCCGAACGGTTCGGGCGCATCTTCGAACACTCGTTCAACGACATCTACGTGTTCGACTCGCGGACGCTCGGCCTGCTCCAGATGAATCAGGGCGCCCTGTCGAAGCTCGGCTATGAGGCGGGGCAGGTCGAGAGCCTGTCGGTCCTCGACCTGCTCGAGGGTTACGACGAAGCCGGATTCCGCAGACTGGCGCGGCCGCTCGAGCGCGACGAACAGCCCGGCATCCTGTTCTCCGCGACCCATGTGAGGAACAACGGCACGACGTATCCGGTCGATATCACGCTGCAGCTCTGGAAGATGGAGGAACCGGCGGTCTTCGTCGCGATTGCGCAGGACGTGGCCGAACGCCGCCGGGGCGAGATGATCAGGGTGGCGGCGCAGCGAATCGCGGAGATCGCACTGACCGCTCCGACGATCGAGGACATGTTCTACCAGATACACAGCGTGGTCGGCGAGTTGATGCCGGCCCGGAATTTCTATCTCGCCCTCTACGATGCGATCAGCGACACGATCAACTTTCCGTACTACGTCGACGAGGAAGACGCCGAAGTGCCCCTGCCGAAAAAGCCAGGCCGGGGCTGCACCGAGTACGTCCTGCGCAGCGGGCAGCCTCTGCTGCTGACGGATGAGACATTTCAGGAACTCGCGGCCCGCGGCGAGGTGGTCCTGCTTGGCCCGCGTTCGGCCGACTGGCTCGGCGTACCCCTCGTCGCCGACGGCAAGGTCATCGGCGTGCTCGTCGTGCAGAGCTACGGCTCGAGCCCGAGGCATAGCGAGGCGGACCTCGGCATCCTCCAGTTCGTGTCGACTCAGGTGGGCATGGCCGTCATGCGCCGTCAGGCGGAACGGGCGATCGCCGACCGGCGTCACCAGTTGCAGGGCATCCTCGACGCGGCGCCATTTGGCGCCCACTACTACGAGTTGCGGCCGGACGGCGCTCTGGTGTTCACCGGCGCCAACCGGTCGGCCGATCAGATCCTCCATGCCGACCACAGCCTGCTGGCCGGACGGGACGTCAAGGAGGCTTTCCCGGGGCTGGCGTCAACTGACGTGCCCGCGATCTTTCGGCGCACGGCAGCCGATGGCGTGCCCTTCGACCTGGATCGGCTTGACTACGACGCTGGCGGCATCCGCGGCGCCTTTGAAGTTCACGCCATTCAGACGGCGCCCAGGCACTTGGCGGTGTTCTTCCGCGACATTACCGATCGCATCCACCTCGAGGAGCAGGTTCGCCACGCACAGAAGATGGAGAGCATCGGCCGGCTGGCCGGGGGCGTCGCCCACGACTTCAACAATCTCCTGACCGTCATGCTGGGATTTGCCGCTCAGGCCAAGGAAAGCCTGTCGAGCCACGATCCGGCCCGCGCCGATCTGGAGGAGGTCGAAGAAGCGGGCGCCAAGGCCGCTTCGCTGACCAGACAGCTGCTGGCCTTTGCTCGGCGTCAGGTCACCGAGCCTCGCCTGCTTGACCTGAACGCCGTGACGTTCGGGATGGACAAGATGCTGCGGCGGCTGATTGGCGAGGATATCCAGCTGGTCACCCGGCTTGGGGGCCAGATCTGGACCGTGCTGGCCGACATCGGCCAGATCGAACAGGTGATCGTCAACCTGGCCGTCAACGCACGGGATGCCATGCCGCGTGGCGGCACGCTCACCATTGAGACCGCCAACGCGTCGCTCGACATCGGCGCGGCAAACGAGGACGCCGATATGCCGCCCGGTCAGTACGTCCTATTGACGGTGGACGATACCGGCCAGGGCATGTCGGTCGACGTCCAGGAACACATCTTCGAGCCGTTCTTTACGACCAAGGAGATGGGCAGGGGCACCGGGCTGGGACTGGCGACCTGCTATGGCATTGTGAAACAGGCGGGCGGCTGGATCTGGGTGTCCAGCCATCTCGGGCGGGGCACGACCTTCAGGATCTACCTGCCTCGGGTCGACGCGGCGCCCGAGACGATCTCGCCTTCGGAGACGATTGAACGTCTGGACGGCAGCGAACGAGTCCTCCTGGTGGAGGACGAAGACAGCGTGCGCCGGGTGGCAGCCAGGGTGCTGCGTCAGCGCGGCTACGACGTCACCGAGGCGTCTGACGGCCGGGAGGCTCTCGAGTTAGTCAATCGGGCGACCGACCCATTCGATCTCGTGCTGACCGACGTCGTCATGCCGATCATGGGCGGCCAGGAGCTGGCGGAGCGGCTGCTGGCCAGGGGTGCGCCGGTACCGAAGATCCTGTTTGCGTCCGGCTACACTGAAGACGGGATCGTGAGGCAGGGCGTGCTCGATCGGAACACCGCGTTTCTGGCGAAACCCTATACTCTCGTCGCGCTCACGCGTAAGGTACGGGCAACGCTCGACGGCTGCTGATTCACTGAGCGTACGTCTTTCGCACGATGAACTCCCTGAGCCGGTCTGGCAGCAGCCGGAGCAGGAGGCAGAGCGTCCGCGCATTCTTGCCGACCGGGACAGTGGCTGGCGGGTTGGGCATACGGCACAATCGTTCCACCAGGCTGGCGACGCTCTCGGGGGACGGCGCTTCCCGTTCCTGGGTTTCCACCGCCGCCAGGCACCGTTCATGCTGTGGCGCGTAGGGAGACGAGGCGACGGCGACCACCTGTCGTGCGCCGGTGAATCCGGTGGCGAAGTCGCCTGGCTCGACGCAGGTGACGCGAACGCCGTGGGGGCGCAGTTCCATGCGCAGGGCATCGCTCAGCGAGGAGATGGCAGACTTGGTGGCCGAGTAGTGGGCCTGAAACGGCAGGCTGATTCGGCCGGCGAGCGACCCGATCCAGATCACCTGCCCCTTGCGCGCTCTCAGACCGGGGAGGAGGCGCCGCGTGAGCTCCAGCGGTCCGAAGACATTCACCGCAAACTGCCGGGCGACCAGCGTCGCATCAATCTCCTCGATGGCCCCGAACACCCCGTTTCCTGCGTTGTTCACGACGATGTCAAGCCCGCCTGTTGCCTCGATCTCCGCCAGCAGTTCGGCGATCGAGGATGCTGACGACAGATCGAGCGGCAGAAACCGCATCGGCCGGGCGGCGGCAGCCGCTTCGGCGGTCAGGGCGCGGGCCCGTTCTGCATCGCGAACCGTGCCGATCACGTCATAGCCGGCGTCAGTCAGCCGGACGGCAACGGCCCGGCCGATGCCGCTTCCGGCCCCTGTGACGAGGACCCTCTTGCGGCCGGTCGGCGAATTCATCGTATACTCCCGAAAGTGGATTGCCAGGTCGGCCGGATCGGCCACGCTTCATGTGGCGAAGTCTTGCTATCGTTTTTGATGCCAGAGACACTATCATAGATGCTTCGGCCCGGGGGCGGCACGAACGGCATAGGAAGCAGATTGATGGACATTTTTGAGGCTTGCTACACATACCACGACCCGGATCTGGTGAAAGCCGCCGGAGTCTATCCGTTCTTCAGGGCGCTTTCGTCGTCGGAAGGCCCCGTCGTCACCGTCGACGGCAGGCAGCTCGTGATGCTCGGCTCCAACAACTACCTGGGGCTCACGCATCACCCCGACGTCGTCAAGGCGGCTCACGACGCGATTGACCGGTACGGCACCGGCTGCACCGGGTCCCGGTTCCTCAATGGCAATCTCGATCTGCACGAGACGCTCGAGGCCGAGCTCGCAACGTTCCTCGAGAAACCGGCGGCGCTGGTGTTTTCGTCGGGTTTCCTCGCGAATCTTGGCGTGGTCGGGTTGCTGGGGAGCGCCCCCGATGCGGTGCTCTTTACGGCGGTGGAGAACCATGCCAGCCTGATTGACGGCGCGCGCATGGCGCGAAGCCGCCGCGTCCGCGTGTTCGAGAACCTCGCCGATCTGGAGCGACAGCTTCAGAAACAGCAGAACTGGTCGCACGCGCTCGTATTGACCGATGGCGTGTTTTCGATGACGGGGCGGGTGGCGGATCTGCGCGGCCTCGTGGCGCTCAAACGGAAGTTCGGATTCAAGTTGTACGTTGATGACGCCCATGGATTGGGCGTGCTGGGACACCAGGGGCGGGGCACGCCGTGGAGCCAGGGCGTGATGGCCGACGTCGACGTGTTCTTCGGGACCTTCAGCAAGTCGTTCGCGAGCCTCGGAGGCTTTATCGCGGCCGATGCGGCGGTGGTCAACTACCTGAGGCACAAGACCCGGACGCTCATCTTTTCGGCCGGACTCCCGCCGGCCTCGACGGCCTCTGCGCTGGCGGCCTTGCGTGTCATGCAGCGCGACGAATCGCTGTACGTCAGGCTGTGGGACAACGTGGCGTTTTTCAAGGCGGGTGTCGAGAAGATCGGCTACCACACGCTCGGCAGCTCGACGCCGATTGTCCCGCTCTTTATCGGCTCCGAGACACTGGCGCTCCGCGTCTGTCAGGAGGCCTTCGAACTTGGGCTCTTCGCCACCCCGGCCATTTATCCGGCGGTGCCGCCGGGCCACGCCTTGATTCGCACGAGCGTCACGCCGATTCACACCCGCGAGCACTTGCAGACGGCGCTCGACGTGCTGGCCACGATTGCGTCACGGCATCCGATTCCAAACGTGGATCCGGACACGCTGCCGGCGGCTCGGGCCATCGACTTCGAAGAAGCGCTCGCCGAGCACGTCATGGCGGCATCGAGTACGGCAAGGTCCAGAACCTGACCCTGCGTTTCACTCCGCCGTGGCGGGCGCGACCCCCTCCGCCAAGGCTACGGCGGTCCGCCGGAGCTTTACGCGAAGGCGGATGAATCGCGCCCCTACGCGTCTCCCTCTTTGACACTTCTGAGCCGCCGCTGTTCGCGGCGATCCGGGCGGCGACGCGCGGTGCGCGGCTGGGCGGCCCGGAAATGGCGCTCCAGTTCCCTGGCCGCCAGTTCCTCTGGCGTGGGCGGCGGCGTGCGGTCCTCATACAGGAGGCGCGCCTCGGCTTTCGGCACGTGCTTCTCGGCGACGCTCTTCACGAGCACCATTTGCCGTCTTCCGGCCGGGCGCGTGATCCGCAACTGGTCGCCGGGGTGAACGAGCCTGTGAGGTTTCGTATTCTGGCCGTTGACCTCGACCTTGCCGCCGTCGATGGCACGCTGCGCCTCCGATCGGGTCCTGAACAGGCAGGCGACGTCGAGCCACACATCAACGCGCGATCCCGCGGGCGCGGGGTTGTCTGCACCCACTATCGCTCTCCCAGTGACCACGCGCGCGCCTCCAGGAACTCCCGCATCCGGCGAAACGCGATGCCCCTGTGGCTGACTGCGGCTTTCTCGGTCTCGGTCAGTTCGGCCAGAGTTCGTCCCAAGGGTGGATAGGAAAAGATCGGGTCGTAGCCAAATCCACCTTCCCCACTCGGGGCGCCGGCGATCCGACCCTCGATCGTGCCACGGGCCTCGAACACGATGCGCGAACCGTCCGCAACCGCCAGCGCGCACACGAACCTGGCCGTGCAGCCGAGCGCGCGGCGCTCGCGCAGTTGCCGGTAGATCAGCGCAAACTTCTCCGGGTACGTCTCCGCCTCAGCGCCGCCGTACCTGGCAGAGTACACGCCCGGTGCGCCGCCGAGGCCGTCGATCTCCAGGCCAGAGTCTTCCGCGACGGCAACCACGCCGAGGCGCATCGAATAGTAGATCGCCTTCTGCCTGCCGTTGTCCGCGAACGTGCGGCCTGTCTCTTTGGGCTCGGCGACGGGCTCGAACGCATCGAGGCCATCGAGCGCGACGGGCGCGCCTTCGAAGATCCCGCGGATTTCCCGCAGCTTGTTGCGGTTTGACGTGGCAACCAGCAGGCGCACGCCTTATCCCAACGTGCCGACGATGTCGCGTTGAATCTCGACGAGGCGCGCGATGCCCGCATCGGCGAGATCGAGCAACTCGGTCAGGCGTTCGCGTCCGAACGGCGTCGTTTCGGCGGTGCCCTGGATTTCGATATACCGGCCGTCGGATGTCTTGACGACATTCATGTCCACATCCGCCCTCGAGTCTTCGTCGTACGCCAGGTCGAGCAGGGCCTCGCCGCCGACGATGCCGACGCTGGTCGCGGCCACGTGGTGCCGCACCGGCAGGCGCGGCAGCACGCCCTGGCGGACCAGCTTCTGCAGCGCCAGCGTCAGCGCGACGAAACTCCCGCTGATCGCGGCGGTCCGGGTGCCTCCATCCGCCTGAATGACGTCGCAGTCGATCCAGATCGTCCGTTCGCCGAGATCTTCGAGCCGCATCACCGATCGGAGCGATCGCCCGACCAGCCGCTGGATCTCCTGTGTGCGGCCGCCGACCTTCCCCGACGACGCCTCACGCGTGTTCCGGGTCGTGGTCGCCCGCGGCAGCATGCCGTACTCGGCGGTCACCCAGCCTTTGCCCGAGTTGCGCAGGAACGGCGGCACGCGGTCTTCGACGCTCGCGGTGCAGATGACGCGCGTCAGACCCGTTTCGATGAGGACGGATCCTTCGGGATGGATGATGAAGTTCGGCGTGATGGTAATCGCGCGAAGCTGGTCGGCCGCGCGCCCGTCTGTTCTGGTCATGGCTGTCCTTTATCCGGAATCCGTGTGCGTTCCCCGTGTCACCGCGCCGCCGCGACAGGCGGCGGTTCGAGCCAGAGAGCCGAGCGCGGCAGCGGCCGCCGCAGATCGACGTGTCCTGCCAGCGTGTCGACTTCGTGACCGTCGACCAGGATCTGCACCGACGTGATGGCCGGCAGATTCACGGTCAGCGCCGACACGATTGAGTAGACGGTGAACAGCTCGTAGAGCGATCCGCCCGGGTGGGCGGATCGGATCGCGTCATCGAAATCGACGAAGGCCTCTCCCCGTTCGGTGACGTAGAGGCCGCGCAGCGTCGTGCCGTTCGGGATCGCGGCCAGCAGCGGGGCCGGGGGCGGCGCCAGCTGGGCCTCGATGATGCGCCTTGCCTGCTCGCCTGGCCCTTCGGCGAAGGGGACATCGCGTTCGACCGGCGACAGGCGGAGCCCATCTTCGGCGACGTAGAACAGCGTCACCTTGATGCGGCGCTCCCCGGGAACGGCGGTGCCGGCGGTGACCGCGGAATTGGTGCTCACGGCCGGCGTGCGGCCGACGATGGAGCGGACCAGCATCCACGATCCGACGCCAACCAGCGCCGCCGCCAATGCCGCTCCGACGATCCATCGTGCTCGGGTGGTCATGATCTAGCGCCGCTCCTCGCGGGCGCCGGTCAGCCGGGCGCGATACCGGACAATCGCGTCGTACATCGCCTGCACCACCTGATTCTTGTACCCGTCGGTGATGAGTGCCGCTTCCTGATCTGGGTTCGACATCATGCCGATCTCCACCAGCACCGCGGGCATGTTCGCGCCGACCAGCACGCGAAGCGGGGCCTGCTGCAGCGCTCGCGGACTCATCTCGATCGACTTCCGCAACTCTTCCTCGATGAAGCCGGCCAGCACGGCCGACTCGGCCAGGTGCTGGGCTTGGGCCGTTTCCCAGGGAATCAGCTCGATGTTCCGGGAGCCGCCCCCGAGGGTGGGCAGCGCCTTCCCCTGGGGATGTTCGGCCATCCGGCGGGCCTCAGCGCCCAGGCCGTCCAGGCTCAGGTAGAAGACCTCTGCGCCCCGTGCGTCGCGACGCGGTGACGCGCTGACGTGAATGCTGACCAGCAAATCGGCCTTGTTGTTGTTGGCGATGGACGCCCGATCGTCGAGCGGCACGAGGCGGTCGTCATCGCGAGTCAGGAGCACGCGGATCCCGAGCCGGGCCTCGAGCGCCGCCTTGAGCCTGCGCGCCACATCGAGCGTGATGTCCTTTTCCATCGCCCCATTGATCCCGCGTGCTCCGCTTTCGGCACCGCCGTGTCCCGGATCGAGCGCGATCGTGCGAATCGACGGCGATGACATCTGAGCCAGGGACGGCAGCGGTTCGGGGCGCGGCGCACCGGACTGCGGCGTCGAGCCGGGCGGCGCAAGCACCTGCGCCGGAGCGCCTGCGGGCAACACGTCCACGACGACACGCGACGAGGCGGCATCAAGCGGCACCGCCGATGACCGGAACGTTCCGAAACCTGGCGCCAGTGAGATCACGACGGTGGTCGGATCCGCGATCGTGATCGATTCGACCAGTCCCTGGCCGGCGACCGAGGTCCCCGCCGCGTCGAGCACATCGGCGTCGAACCTGACGAGCAGCCGGCGCGGTTCCTGAGAGACCGCGGAGGTCGTCGCCGGCGTCGCATCCAGCGTCACGCGCGTGGCGGAACCGACCTGCTCCAGCCGCGCGATGATCCTCGGGACGCGAACCTCGCCCACGACGATCAGCCTGGACGAACGGCGCAGCTCGATTCGCACATCGGCAATGAGCGACAACGCGCGCGACACGAAGTCGGCCGGCACGGTCCAGCGTCCGCCATCGCGGGCCGGAGGCGCGGCGAGCGACACCAGCCGGCCGCCAATCGACGCGAGACCCTGGTCGAGCGACAGCACCACGGTCCGGCTGCCGCGCGTGATGGTCAGAGCGTTGTTGCCGCGATCCTCGCGCACGCTCAACTGGAACACCGACGCGAGGTCGTCGACCCGCAGCATGTCCTGCTCGCCCGAGATGGCGGCCTGAATCACCCGGCGTCCCTCACGGCTGACGACGGTGTAGGGGGACGCGGGCTTGAGGTTCTGGGCCTGCGCCGCCGGCGCGAGGAGGAGCAGCGCGAGGGCGCACGAGGCGGGACCACACACACGAATCGTCACGACCGCTTCATCATATCCCGGGGCGGACGGAGAAACCCGAGGCTGCGGTTGTCCAGCGCCACCGTCTTGATGAGCGCCCAGACGCGCTGGCCGACGGCCAACCCCAGACGGTCCCGCGATTCCCGCGACACCAGCGCCCGGATCGTCGTCGCGCCGATCGCGATGGTGACGTCCACGAAGACGCCGTCGCGGACGGCAAAGCCGGTGATCGTGCCTGCCAGCCGGTTGGTGATGCTGAGATCCCGGGGCTCGGAGATCGCAATGCCGATGTCCCGCGCCCGCAGCCGGACGCGCACGCGGGTCCCGACAAGGCGATCCACCAGCGGCACGCGCAGGTGGCCGGTGTCAAAGTGCAGCGTCGTCAGCAGGTAGTGATCGTCGTGAGCCTCAACCGTGCAGTCGATCACGGCGCCAGCCTCGAATCGGCCGAGCAGCGGCTGCAGATCGAGCCGGGAGACGACTTCGGCGAGCGGACCGCTGGCGGCGATGCGGCCGTCGGAGACAACAAGCAGATGATCGGCGAGGCGGATGACCTCGTCGAGGGAATGGCTCACGTAGATCATCGGCAACCGGAACTCGTCGCGCAGTCGTTCGATGT
Organism: Acidobacteriota bacterium; assembly: GCA_026393755.1. Lineage (NCBI taxonomy): Bacteria > Pseudomonadati > Acidobacteriota > Acidobacteriota bacterium. The sequence continues at coordinate 195,686 of JAPKZO010000005.1, read as the reverse complement.
ACGACAGGATTTCCGCCTTGCGAGGCGCATCGAGCGATGCGAGCGGCTCGTCCATCAACAACAGTCGCGGTTGCGCGAGCCAGGCGCGGCCAAGCGCGACCCGCTGGCGTTCGCCCCCGGACAGCGTCTGCGGTCGACGGGCGAGAAGGTGGCCGACACCGAGCACGTCCACGACCGCGTCGAAGGCGACCGGAGAGCCGGCCGCGTGTGCCCGCCGCAGCCCGTAGCGCAGATTGCCTTCAACGCTCAGGTGGGGAAACAGGCGGCTGTCCTGGAAGACGACGCCCACTCGCCGCTGTTCGGGCGGCAGCCCGACCCGTGAGCCGGCGTCGTAGAACACCTGATCGGCGATCGCGATCCGTCCCGCGTCTGGCGCCGTGATGCCCGCGATGAGACTAATGATGGTGGTCTTGCCGGCACCGCTTCGGCCGAACAGGGCGGTGATACCGCTTGCAGGCGCGGTGAACGCCACGTCCAGCAGGAACGTGCCGACTTGCTTGCGGACGGCGACGGCGATCATGGACGCCCCACCATCCGCCGGACCCGGCGGTCGGCCCCTTCGGCGAGCGCCAGGGCTCCGACCGCCAGTATCAGCGACAGCATCACCAGGCGCAGCGCCACGCGATCACCATCGGGCGTCTGGATGGCTGTATAGATGGCCAGCGGCAGCGTACGCGTCTCGCCCTCGATGTTCGAGGCAAACGTGATGGTGGCGCCGAACTCGCCGAGACTCGCGGCAAACGCGACGATGCAGCCGGAGACGATGCCGGGCAGCATCAAGGGCACGGTGATCGACATGAACGCATCGAACCTCGTGGCGCCCAGCGTGCGAGCCGCCCACTCCAGTCCGCTGTCCACCGCGTCGAGCGACAGGCGGATGGCCCGGACCATCAGGGGAAACGCCATCACCGCCGCAGCCACGACCGCGCCGCCGGTCGTGAAGACGAGCCTGATGCCGAGCGTCTGATCGAGCCACATGCCGATTGATCCGCGCGATCCCAGGCCGATGAGCAGCAGGTATCCGACCACCACCGGCGGAAGCACCAGCGGCGCATGGACCACGGCGTCGAGCGCCGATCGGCCCCAGAACGACCTGCGCGCCAGCAGCCACGCGGCGAGCATCGCGATCGGAAGACTGAAGACCGTGGCAGCGGTCGCCACCTTCAGGCTCAGCCACAGCGCCTCGTATTCAACCGGAGTCGGCATCTCGGACTATCGAACGACAAAGTGATTCCTGACGAACACCGCGTCGGCCGCGGGTGACGTGAGGAATGCCAGAAACTGCCGGGCCACCGGCCCATCGCGCCCTGCGATGATGGCGGCAACGTACGCGATCGGTTCGTGGCTCGCAGCCGGAAAGACACCGGCGATGTGGACCCGGGTCGAGCCGAGCGCATCACTTTCGTACACGATGCCGGCCGGCACCTCGCCCCGCTCGACCAGAGCCAGCGCGGCTCGCTCGGATTCGGCCGGCGCCAGCTTCGGCTGCGCCACGCCCCACACCCCGAGCGCGGTCAACGCCTGGCGCGCGTACCGGCCGACCGGCACATGAGCGGGATCGCCGGTCGCGAGCCGTCCCCGGCCAAGGAGGCCAGCCAGATCGAATCCCGGCGTCAACGCCACCGACACGGGGCCATCGGACGGCACGATCAGCACCAGCCGGTTGCCGAGGATCGTGATGCGCGTGTCGGTCACGATCCGCGATCGGCTCACGAGATAGTCCATCCAGCGCTCGTCGGCCGAGATGAAGACGTCGGCTTCGGCTCCCGACTCTATTTGCCGGGCCAGTGTCGACGTCGCCGCGTACGATGCGCGCACGCGCACACCCGATGCGGCGGCGAAGATCGGCGCAATCTCATCGACGGCCTGCGTCAGGCTCGAGGCCGCGTAGACCGTGAGTACGGGCAGGGGAGCCGCCCCGCACGATTGGGCGGCAACCGCTATCGCGGCCAGACAGCCGACCACGGCCGAACCACGCATCATGGGGTCTTCGTCCGAGCGCGTTTCGGTTTCAGCATGGCCTCGAGCAGCGTCGCCATAGCGGCCATGACGACGGGGCCGATCACGAGGCCAATAAACCCGAAGGCCGCGACGCCGCCCAGCAGACTGACAAACACCAGCAACCCATGCATCGTCGTGCGGCCCGTCAAGAGCACCTGACGGAGCACGTTGTCGATGGTTCCGACCACGCCGACCCCCACGGCGACGAGAATGACGCCGCGCCAGATGTCGCCGCTCAGGAACAGCCAGACGGCGGCAGGGGCCCAGATCACGCCGGCACCCACGACCGGAAGGAGTGATGTAAACGACGTCATCACGCCCCAGAACACCGGCGCCGAAAATCCCAGCAGACCCATCGTGAACCCCAGAATCGTGCCCTGAGCGATCGCGACAGCAAACGTCGCGCCGACCGTGGCCACCACCAGGTCGTGCGTCTCACCGACGATCCGGTCCCGTCGTTCCGCGTCGAACGGCAGCATCTCGCGAATCAGGTTGACCATCGGTGCGCTGTCCCGCAGGAAGTAGAAGAGGCCGAACAGCATGATGAACAACTGGAGCACGAAACTCGCGATGTCGGTCACGATCGACGCGGCTCGGCCGGCCGCGTAGGCCGCGGCGGATCGGACCGCCTCCTGCGCGTCCGTCGTCGGATCGGCCGGCAGATGCAGAAACGGCATTTGGTTGCGCAACAGATCCCAGGCCTGCTGAATCCGCGCCGGCGTCGTCGTGGCCATGTCTGCCGCGCTGGCGCTCTGGATCTGGTTCGACACCTCGTGAACGAGCATCGTGCCGACGATGAGGGCTGGGACGACGATTGCCAGGAACGTGGCGATCGTGGTTATGAGCGCCGCCCATGTCCTGCCGACGCGCGGGGTCAGGCGCCTGTTGACGGGGTTCAACACCATCGCGAAGGTCGCCGCCCACGCCAGCGGCACGAGGAAGGGCGAGATGACCCGGAAGGCGAGGTAACCGATCAGCAGCACGATGCCGTAGAAGAGGACGACGGCAAAACGCTCGTGTTCGAAATCCGCGTGAGGCATGACGAGGTTGAGTGTACACCACCGGGAAAGTGGCGACCGACCAGTTCTTGCGGGTGCGCGACAGATGACCCGGCCCCGTCTGCGAGCCGCCAGTCATCAGCGAGCCATGCGGGGAGCTACATCTCGAATCGCAGTGACAACTGAAGGCGTCGCGGGGCCTGGGCAGAGAGTGGCCGCCCGAAGAACGGCGACAGCATGTTGCCGATGTACCCGTTGTAGTTGACGCGATTCAGAACGTTGAATGCGTCGACACCGACGGTGAGTTTCGGACTCTCGTCCTTCTTCGTCTGATTCAGCACGAACTCGCGCGACCAGCGAAGGTCGAGCCTGGCCGCCCCGGGGCCCTGCAGGCTGTTGCGCGGCACGCCGGCGGGACGCGCGTTGGTGGTCCCGGTGTTGTAGACGTCCCGGCCGAGGGTCAGCGTGTACGGAGATCCGGACCGCAGCGAGACGTTGATGCCGAGTGTCATCCAGGGGCCAGGCTTGAGTGATCCGACAAGGTCGAACCGGTGCCGCTGGTCAGAGTTGGCGCGCGACCATTCCCCTGATGCGTCGAAATTGTTGGCGGGCAGGGCATTGATGCCGCTTGTGTCGTTCATCGTGCGGCTGAGCACGTACTGCGCCGACTGTGCGTACGACAACGCGGATGCACCGATCAGCAGGAGCAGCGTGAGGGTACCGAGACGGCGACGCGGGCGCATTGAATCCTCCACCGGGGCGGGCACGCGGGGGCGAACGCGTTCGATCTTATCCGTGGCGTCTGAAGATTGGCTGAATCGAAGGGGCCACGTCGAGGACGGGTGTGCGTCTCAACCGGTACACGTGCCAGACGCGAAACTCTGGATCCTCGCCGGCGGCCTGGACTGGGCACGCGGGCTTCAGAAGATGTCTACGGCAGATGTTCGAGGTCGTCGAGGTCCTTGAAGCGTCCCGCTGAGCGCTTGTTGGCTTTCAGGTGCTCCAGGCTGATCAGCGAAACCGTCACATCTTCCAGTTCAGCCACGGTTCGGGCTGCATAGCACTGGTCGAAGTGCACACCGCTGATCGTGGTCATGAGTTCGATCCGGAAGGGCGGGACGCCCATTCTGATGATCTGATCGGGCTTCATCAGCAACGCCTCTGTCAGCTCGGGCCGGTCGAAGCCGAAGGCCCGAACGGCCTCCACCAGGCGGCTGGCGTTGTCGGGGTGGATTGCGACCCAGAGATCGATGTCGGCTGTGGCCCGAGGATAGCCGTAGTAGCCGACGGCGTAGCCGCCGACCACAAGGTATTTAACGCCGTGGCCGTTCAGCGATCTCAAGAACTCTCTGAAGTCTGACGGGAGTGAGGGCGTAGCCATAGACGGTCTGCCTCACCTGCTCGAGCGCCGCGAGCCGTTCCTGAGGCGTTCGCGACAACCAGTACTCGAGGTCCGAGTCGCCGGAATCCAAAGGGAGGACGGACCATGCGGTGCGATCCACGTGGCGTTCGTCTGTGACATGTGGTGTGGTCGGCATCATGGTCGTACTGATCGCTTAACGCCAGAAGTATACCGCACCGGCGGCGGATCCTCAGACGAAGGCCTATTGAGGAGAGGCGTGCACGCGTTCCCAGGCTGTCTCTGTCCCCCGGGCTGCTACGGCACGCAGGCGATCGCGTCGATCTCGACGCGCAGCCGCGGGTGGGGAAGGGCCGCCACCTGCACGGCGGGGCGGGCGGGCCGGTGGTCGCGGATGCTCCGGGCGATTGGTGGGCGGGCCTTCATTATGGTATTATGTAATCGTTATGTCACGAGTCACTTTCTCGCTCGACGATGCGACCGTCGCGCAGATTCGGCTCACGGCTGCAAGGCTCCGAAAGGCGCAAAGCCATGTCGTCCGCGACGCGGTGGCGGATTACGCCACCCGGACGGACCGGCTGAGCGAGCGTGAGCGGCTCCACCTGATGGGAGTGCTGGAGCGTCTCCGCGACGCGGGGCCCACGCGGCCCGTGAGCCGCGTCGACGCGGAACTGCGGGCCATTCGATCCGCGCGACGCGCCGGTGGACGCCGGCATCGTTCCGCATGATCGTGCACGTGGACACATCGGCGCTCGTCGATGCCCTCACCGGGTCGCGCCGCTCGCTGGACACGCTGATCCGGCTGACCGACCAGGGGCACCGCCTGACGCTGTCGACGATCGCCCTGTACGAATGGCTCCGCGGCCCACGGCTGCGGGCCGAACTCACCGCACAAGAAGAGCTGTTTCCCTCTGACAGCGCCGTGGCTTTCGGCGCCGCGGAAGCGGCGGTGGCGGCTCGTCTCTACAAACAGGTGCCGCGGGCGCGTGGGCGTGAAATCGATCTCGCGGTGGCCGCGTGCGCGATCGCCAACGGCGCAGCCATCTGGACGCTGAACGGTGAGGACTTTCGCGACATCCCGGATCTGCGTCTCGTCTGACGGCCGATTCCGGCGCCGCACTCGTGGCTTAATTCGTGCGGCCCAGCGGCCAGACGCCGTATGCTACGTCATCTGTAATCAGAGTCAGGAGCCTCGATCGCCGCAAAGGTCATAACATCCACATGAAAACACCTACATCTCTCACGCTCACGCTCACGCTCGCTCTCGTTCTGCTCGTTCCAGCCTTGGTTGCCGCCCAGGCCAACGACATCGGCGTGCTCCTCATGGCCGACAAGACGGTCGTGGCGGCGCTCGCACGAGTGAAGATCAATGAACCTGAAATCCTCGCCGAGCAGGCGCGCATCTGCGAGATCCCCGCGCCGTCGTTCGGCGAGGAAATGCGCGGACTCGAATTCAAGACCATCTTCACGAAGCTCGGTCTGAGGAACGTCCGGATCGACGCCACCGGCAATGTCCTCGGCGATCGCCCCGGCAAGGGTCCGAAACCACATCTCGTCTTCGCCGCTCATCTCGACACGGTGTTCCCGGTCGGGACGAACGTGCACGTGACGAAGGACGGAACGTGGCTGAAGGGCCCCGGCATCGGCGACGACTGCCGCGGCCTCGCGGTCCTGATCGGCGTGATCCGCGCGTTGAACGAGGCGAAGGTGGTCACCGAAGGCTCCATCACCTTTGTGGCGAACGTCGGTGAGGAAGGCCTCGGCGACCTGCGTGGCACCAGGGCGCTCTTCAACGACACACTCAAGGGCACAATCGACCGTTTCGTCTCCGTCGACGGGGGCGGCCTGGGCATGACCAATGTGGGCGTGGGCAGCTTCCGGTACCGCCTCACCTACAGAGGCCCCGGCGGACACAGCTACGGGGCGTTCGGCCTGGTGAATCCGATTCACGCCCTTGGCCGGGCGATTGCTGCGGTTTCCGAGTTCCAGGTGGCGAAAGAGCCGAAGACCACTTTCAACGTGGGACGTATCGGCGGCGGGACATCGGTCAACTCCATCCCGTCAGAAGCCTGGGCCGAAGTCGACATGCGTTCGCATGACAAGGCCTCGCTCGATTCGCTGCACGCGACGTTTCTTGCCGCCGCGGACGCCGCCGCTGCGGCCGAAAACAAGCGTTGGGGCAACGGCACCATCACCGTGGAGAAGAAGAGCGTCGGCATCAGGCCTCCGGGAGCCACCCCGGCGACCGACTACGCCGTCACGGCTGCCGCGTCGGTGACCAGGGCGTTCGGCTTCTCGGTGGAGTGGAGCCAGGGTTCGACCGACTCGAACGTCCCGATGAGCCTCGGAATCTCGGCCATCACGATCGGCGGCGGTGGCCACGGCACGGACGCGCACGCGCGGGCAGAGGCCTTCGACACCACCGACTCCTGGAAGGGTACGCAAAGGGCCGTTGTCATTGCGATCGCCCTCGCGAGATAGGAGCGACGCTATCCGAACCGTGGCGCACTCCGGCGTTCTTGCTGGCGGCAGCCTTCGCGGAAGCGGGCAGTCGTCTTCCAGTTCCACAGGTTCATCAGCCGGGGCAAAGAGGCCGCGTGAGGACCAGCTTGTACCCGTCCCCTGGCCGTTAAACGCTACGGCACGTAGGCGACCGCGTCGATCTCCACGCGCAGCCAGGGGTGGGGGAGCGCCGCCACCTGGACGGTTGTTCGAGCGGGCCGGTGGTCGCCGAAGACCTTCGCGTAGACGGTGTTCATCGCCTCGAAGTCGCGCATGTCGACCAGGAACACGCCGCAGCGAAGGACGTGCGACAGGTCCGTGCCCGCCGCCTCGAGAATCGCGCGGATGTTCCGGAAGACCTGTTCGGTCTGCGTTTCGATGTCGAGGCCGGCGGGTTTTCCGGTGGCAGGGTCGGTCGCGCCCTGTCCCGAGACGAACACCAGGCCGTCGAAGAGGACGCCGGGCGAATAGGGCCCGATGGGTTTGGGAAGACCCGCGGCGGTAACAGGTTGATGAGAAGACGATGGTGCCATCAGTGCCTCCAGCAGGCCGGAGGCCTTGTCCAGCGACTCCGGCGATACCACACTTTACCGGATCGCCCGCCATCGGTCAGCGGCCGAACGCCGTGGCGTTCCGCGGCGGCTGGTCGCTGACCGATGGCACCTGCTGAGTGCAACCTCCGCCACGTTACTGGGGGCGACGTTCGTCTGGGGACGACGGCTTCGTCGTTTGGTCTGCGATCAGGTGCCGCGGAAGAACGAATTCCACGCTCTCCTCACCTGCTACCGTCACACTTGCCAGGTAGTGCTCGCCTCCGACCTTCTTGAACGTGAATTCACTTGCTGACGGCACCGCCGGGTCAAGGGGGGAGACCGCCTCGACCATTGCAAACGCCCCCACGCGGCCGTCCGTGCTGATGATGTGCACCACGTTGGTCATCCCGCTCGCTTCGGACACCCGGTAGTCGCCGGCCGGCAGCACCGTGTCGCCGACGATGAAGGGGAAGGGGATCTTCGCCGTAGAAGGATCCATGGCGAACGCCGTCGACGGCGCGCCGAGTAAGAGCACGCCCAGACACAATACCGTTGCGCTTAGTACCTTGTTCATCTGAAACCTCCGAATCATCATTCTCATCGGCGCGCGTCGCTTCGGTCCTCGCCGTCCAGGGCGCGTCAACCTGCTCGGCGAGGAGGGCACTGGGGGCTGCCCGCCGTGTTCCACGTGTCTTCGTCCGCACCTATTGAGTGAGACGATCCGGTCGACCGGCGAACGTGACACGGATGTGACACTGCGATGATAAGAATGTGATTCGTGGCGCCGGAGTTGACGATGTGTAGGGTGCGGCCTGAAGAAGGAGGCGCAGGCGCTTGGAGCGCCTGCGCCCAGCCGGTTAGAAATGGAGTCCGAAGCCGACATTCACGCCGCTGACGTTGATGGGGGTCGTGGCGAACACCCGCGAATACCGGTACGCCACATCCAGACTGAGCCTCGGTGCGAGGGCGATCGACACGCCTCCGCCAAGGCCCATTAACGGGTGCGTTTCGGTGGCCGGAGGCGTATACAGTCCGAGCGCGACAATCTGACCAGTGACGTCGGTGCCAAGGGTGGGAATGGTCGCGAGTTGCCCCTGGCCCGTGCCTCCGTTGAACATCAGCGTGGCCGACGGTGCCAGGCGCGCGAACCCGAATGAGCCGGACACATACGCGGTCCCTGTCCTTCTCCCTGGGCGTGGGCGAGGGCCGGGGCAAATGCGAGGCCGAGGACAAGAACGACTGTGGGGGCTCTCATAACTACTCTCCCTTCATGAATGGCACATGCGCGGAAGTGCGCCCGTGACCGTGCGCCACTACTTCAGACGCCGAAAGTCTGGGTGTGGTTGTCGGGCGACCGGCGGGAGGGAAGAGGGAACGTTCCGAATCACGTGGAAAGGAGAGCGAAGGGGCGCCGAAGCCCGCCGGCCCGGCAGCGCCACGACCCGGAGGGTCGTCGGCGCCGCCGAAGCGGGCAGAGTCAGGCTAGAACGGCATTCCTGGCAGCGGAGGCCTCACGGGCGTCAGCTTGCCCCACCCGGCATCCTTCGCGGCCTTCATGTCCGTGACCAGCTGATCGGGCAGCTTGGTGTTCAGCTTGGGCCTGGTTGCCGAATTGGCCAGCGTCCAGCCTACGGCTGCGACGTTCTTCGCCACCGTCTGCATCAACGAATAGTCGAGTTTCTCGGGACTATCCGTGACGCGGTGATAGTCCACGTGCAGGCCGGTCGTATAGAAGACAATCGGGATCCCGCACTTCGCGAAGTTGTAGTGGTCACTGCGGTAGAAGATCCGCTGACCATTCGGCTGCGGTCCCAGGTTGTCGTGCGTCGCGTCCGGCGCGGTCGTGTCGTAGAAGTGGTTAAGCTTCAGCTTGCCGAACTTGGTTGCCACGCCGTCGACGATCTTGCCGAGCTCGTCGCTGCTGATGTTCGGACCGACGACGAAGAGCTCGCCCGGATCGGCGAGCTTGTACGCCGTCGGGTCGACGTACCCGGGGGTCTTGCTGCGGCCGATCATGTCCATGTTGAGGTCGGCCACGACTTTCGTGATGTCGACCGGCGGGAACCGGTTGAAGTACTGCGACCCCCACAGGCCCTTCTCCTCGCCGGACACCCACAGGAAGATCATCGTCCGCTTGGGGCGGATGCCGTGGGCGGCGCCCTGCGCGTAGACGCGCGCGATGGCCATCAGCGCGGCGCTGCCCGATCCGTCATCATCGGCGCCGTTGAAGACCGAGTCGCCCGCCTCGTTGGGGGCGGCCACGCCGTTGTGATCGAGATGCGCGCTCATCACGACGTACTCGTTCTTGAGCACCGGGTCACTGCCCTCGACCATGCCAATCACATTCTCGGTCCAGCCCTTGAGGCTCGTGACATCCACGTGCAGCGAGAGCTTCTTTGCGGCGTTGAGGTCGAAGGAATCGAGCTTGGCCGCGGTCGCGCCCCCCTCGAACACTTGTGCGCCGTTGAGTTTCTCGCCCTGGAAGAGGGCATTGGTGAGCGCGGCGCCTGCCGTGATGACCGGGACCGCCGCCGGCCGCGCGGCCTGGAACTGGACAACCTGATATGGAGGGCCGTTCGGACCGGCTCCGCGGCCTGTGGCCGGAGCGGCCATCGCCGCGAGCTGCTGGAACGTGGGAATCATGACGATCCCCTTCGCGCCGTTCTTCGCGGCGTACGTCTGTGGCGTCGTAAAGTCCGTGTTTTCGACGCCGAGCGGATTGGGCGCTGCCGCTCCGCGCCCGCCGCCACCGCCTCGCCCGCCGGCGGCCGCGGCATTACGTGCGGCCACGAGCTCGGTGGGAACGCCGGCGACGATCATGATCTTGCCCTTCACATCGAGACCCTTGTATGGGTTCGTGTTCGTCTTGTTGATGACGTAGCCGTGTCCGACAAACACCAAGGGTGCGCCATTGATGTCGGCGGGTTCCGCCGGTGCGCCGCCACGGCCGCCGCCGCCCGCGCCAAGTGTCCATTCCTTCGCGTATTCAAGGGCGCGCGGACCAGCGGCGCCGCCGCCTCCGCGGCCTGCTGGCGCGGCGGGCATCGTCAGCGTCAACTTCATCGCAGAGGCGTCGAGTTGATTGCTGACCAGCTCGATCGGCATGAGATAGGCCTGCAGCGGACCGTTGGTGCCGGTGGCGCTGCCGGCGGGCTTCACGCCCCATTCCATCAACCGGCTCGCAATGAAAAGCGCCGCGATGTCGTAACCGCGCGAGGGCACGTTTCGGCCCTCGAGCTGGTCGGAGGCGAGAAAGTAGTCGTACTGCTTGAGTTCATCCTGCGTGATGGCGTCGGCGTTGCCGTAGCCGCCCCTGGGCTGCTGTGCGGAGCTGACCAGTGTCAGCGCGCAGAGCAACGCGACGACGAAGGCTGCCGTTCCGAAATATCGGCGCATGTTGTCCCCTCAAAAGAGTGATTGGGCCTGCGGTGATCCGGAGAAGGATACCAGAAACGGGCGCGACCTGGGATCGCCGGGCTCCAGCCCGGCATGTGTCCGGGCACGGCATGCCGTGCC